>JALWNS010000124.1 GCA_027083655.1 Bacteroidales bacterium
TTAATCAACTTATAGAATTCACAAGATTTCATTTCTCATTTGAAGAGAAGTACATGGATGAATTTAATTACGTAGAAAAAGAAGAGCATAAAGTCATACATAACGAATTTATAAGCAAACTACTCGCTTTATTTAATAGATACATTAAGGGTGATTTGATGGCAGCCTTTGAATTACTTGATTTACTTACAAACTGGGTTATTGCACATGTGACAGAAACAGATAGAAACTATGTAAAGCTATTCAAATCAAAAGGTTTGAAATAAAGTACAAACATCGCAATAATAATAAGGGCGCCTTGCGGCGCCCTTATTTAGTTTATACTCTAAAATACTTATTTGACAACTATGTTAATCATACGCTTTGGTACAAAGATAAATTTAATAATCTTCTTACCTTCTACATACTTTGAAGTCTTTTCATGCTTCAGAACTAGATCTTTAACTTCAGCTTCACCATAATCTACTGGCACCTCGATAGTAAAACGCTTTTTACCATTAAAAGCCACTGGATACTCAACTGTGTCTTCTTTCAGATACTTTTCATCTATCTGTGGGAATTGTGCGTAAGTTATTGATGGCTCGTGACCCAATTTAGTCCATATCTCCTCTGCCATATGTGGGGCAAACGGAGAAAAAGCAATGATTAATGGTTCTAAAATTGCCCTCTTTCTTGTCTTGAGCGACATAAATTGGTTAACAGCAGTACTAAAAGCACTTATAGCAGTGTTGAATGAGAGCCGCTGGATGTCATCTGAGACTTTCTTTAGCGTCTTGTGTAGGATTTTAAGTTCCTCTTCTGTAGGCTGCTCATCAACTACTACAAAGTTACCATTATCATCATGATAGAGAGACCAGAAACGTTTTACGAATTTGTGCATTCCCTCTATACCTTGCGTATTCCATGGCTTGGATTGGGTGATAGGACCCAAAAACATCTCATATAGGCGGAAAGTATCTGCTCCATACCGCTCGATAATATCGTCAGGATTAACAACATTATACTTAGACTTTGACATCTTTTCAATTTCCCAGCCACATACGTATTTGCCCTGTGGGTCATCTAGCGTTGTTTCTTGATATTCTATTTTACCGTCTTTTTCAACTTCTTTTTCTAAAATAAACTTGACTTCTGAAACCTTAGATTTATCGTCTATCATACGGTAAACCTCGCTCTTCATGAATTGTTCAATATCCAGGGTATCATCCTGTGGATTAACGATATTAACATTTACATTGATTTTGATTGTGTCGTACTTGTCCTTAACATTCTTTGAAACAAAAGTATTGGTGCCCTTTATTCTGTACACAAAATTTGATCGTCCTTGAATCATTCCCTGGTTAACAAGCTTTTTGAATGGCTCTTCTTCTATGACTGCGCCAATGTCTTTGAGAAACTTATTCCAGAAACGTGAATATATCAAATGTCCTACTGCATGTTCTACACCGCCTATGTAAAAGTCAACATCACGCCAATACTGGATTGCTTCTGGAGAAACAAGTGCATTATCATTGTGTGGATCCATAAAACGGATGTAATAAGCTGATGAACCTGCAAAACCTGGCATTGTAGATGTTTCGAGTGGATAACCTTCTTTGGTTTTCCACGTTTCAAGTTTGGCTAGTGGAGGTTTTCCTTCTTTAGTAGGTCTGAAGTCGTCCATATCTGGAAGCTCCAAAGGTAATTCACTTTCGTCCAAAGGATAAGGTATTCCGTCTTTGTAATATATTGGAAATGGTTCGCCCCAGTATCTTTGACGACTGAATATAGCATCTCGCATACGATAATTGACTTTTCTTTTGCCGAGACCCCGTTTCTCTATTTCATCTATAATTTTGGGTATTGCCTCCTGGACATCGAGTCCGTTAATTATGCCTGAGTTGATCATCTTGCCATGCTTGTCGTCGTAGCTCTCGGCAGTTATATCTGCCCCTTCAATAACCTGAATAATAGGCAAACCAAACTTACGCGCAAAAGCATAATCACGGCTATCGTGGGCTGGTACTGCCATAATTGCTCCTGTGCCGTAATGCTTCAATACATATTCTGCTATCCAGATTGGTATGCGGTGACCTGTGAATGGATTTATGGCATACGCACCTGTAAACACACCGGTAACATTTTTTACTTCGGCTATTCTTTCACGTTCTGAACGGCGCTTTACATAATCAATGTACTCTTCAACCTCTTTTCTATGGTCGTCTGTAGTAATTTCTAAAACCATCTCGTGTTCTGGTGCTAGAACCATAAAAGTGGCACCATAGATTGTATCTGGTCTTGTGGTAAAAATGAGGATTTGTTTTTCACTTCCCGCCACAGGGAAATAAACCTCTGCTCCTTCTGAACGGCCTATCCAATTACGCTGTATTTGCTTAACATTCTCTGGCCAGTCTATTTCATCAAGGCCTTTAAGCAATCTTTCGGCATAAGCAGTGGTACGAAGAAACCATTGGTCAAGGTCAACCTGGTAAACAGGATATCCACCACGTATTGACAAACCGTCCTTTACTTCATCGTTTGCAAGAACAGTACCTAGTTCTGGACACCAGTTGACAGTTGCTTTTGAACGGTAGGCTATACGATAATTCATCAAAATTTCCTGTTTCCTACGCTCATCAAAGGACTTCCATTCTTCTGCAGTGAACTTTGGTGTTTCAGGATTACATGCTGCGTCGACTTGGAGGTTTCCGTTTTTTTCGAATTCTTTGATAAGTGTCTCAATTGGTTCTGCTTTCTGTGTTTTGTTATTAAACCAATGCTTAAACATCTGAAGGAAAGCCCATTGTGTCCACTTATAATACTTAGGATCGCTGGTACGGAATTCCCTTGACCAGTCATAAGACAAACCAATTAATTTAAGCTGGCGTCTATAGTTATTTATATTTTTTTCTGTTGATACTGCAGGATGCACACCATGTTCGATTGCGTACTGCTCGGCAGGCAGGCCAAAAGCGTCATATCCCATAGGGTGGAGGACATTATAGCCTTTAAGCCTCATATAACGTGATAATATATCTGATGCTATATAACCTAATGGGTGTCCAACGTGCAAACCTGCACCAGAAGGGTAAGGAAACATGTCTAGAATATAATACTTGGGCTTTGAAGGATCGATATCAACCTTAAAGGTCTGATGTTCATCCCAATACTTTTGCCATTTTTTTTCGATCTCCTTGTGGTTATAATTCATACCCTTAAAGTTTTGTATTTTTTTGAGTTATGCAAAATTATTAAAATCAAGGTAAATAAAGACAATTTTGCGAATATAAAAGTATTTGTATTTTTGTCGAGAAATTTCAAAAAATTATTTAAAAATGAGTACCTATGCAAAGATTATCGGCACAGGAAGCTATATTCCTGAGGTCGTTGTAAAAAACGAGGACTTTATTGACAGGATATTTTTTGAAGATTACGGGAAAAGACTCGAGAAAGATCCCAGGGAAGTAATAGAAAAGCTGTACCAAATCACAGGTATAAAAGAAAGGCGCTATGCAAGGGAGGATCAAACAAACTCAATGATTGCAACAGAAGCTGCCAGGGCAGCTATAGAGGACGCTGGTATTGATCCTGAGTCGCTTGATTACATAATTTTTGCACATAATTATGGCGATGTTCCTTATGGAGACCGTCACTCTGATTTTGTTCCATCTTTGGCTACAAGGGTAAAGCATGCCCTGGGAATTAAAAATCCGTGGTGTGTAGGTTATGATGTTGCATTCGGCTGCCCCGGCTGGGTTGAGGCTATGATTCAAGCTAATTATTACATAAGGTCAGGGGATGCAAAAAGGATACTTGTAATCGGTTCTGAAACATTATCAAGAATAAGTGATCCACATGACAGGGACTCTATGATTTTTGCGGATGGAGCAGGAGCTACAATTCTTGAAGCTGTCGAAAGCGACACCCCAACAGGGATTCTAGGGCATCTAGCCCGTACAGACGCTGCAGAGGAAGCTTACTATCTTTTTAACAGTAAATCATTTAACCCTGATTTTGAAGGTGATAACTTTTTTATAAAAATGTTAGGCCGTAAAGTCTACGAATATGCTCTTACAAATGTTCCAGACTTGATAAAAAGACTCTTGGATAAACTAAACCTTGATATTGACGATATTCATAAAGTTTTGATACACCAGGCTAATGAAAAAATGGACATTGCAATAGGTGAAAGACTGTACAAATTATATGGTAAAAAAATGCCTCCTGAAGCTATGCCAGTAACAATAACAAACCTTGGAAATTCCTCTGTTGGTACTATTCCTACAATGCTTGACTTGATATTAAAAGGAAAATTAGAAAATCATAGTATTAATAAAGGAGATATTGTTATCTTTGCATCAGTGGGCGCAGGTATGAATATTAATGCGCTCGTTTATAAATTTTAAAACTTGCAAGTCATGGCTGAATTGAGACCTGTTATCGGCAAAAAAAACCTGATTATACTTGTGATAAGTTTTCTTTTAGTTATAATCGGTTTTGCTCTTATGGCAGGTGGCAAATCTGATGATCCTAATGTATTTAGTGAAGCTATTTTTAGCGCACGCCGTCTTATTGTTGCTCCAATATTTGTAATAGGGGGATTTAGTCTTGCTATTTACGGTATAATGAAAAAATAAAACATGGATAGTAAGACAAAAATACTACTTATTTATACGGGGGGCACAATTGGTATGTTTACTGACCCTGAAACAGGGAGTTTGCGTGCATTTAATTTTCAGGAAATTGAGAAACTAATACCAGAAACACGACAATTAAAAGTAAATCTAACAACTTATTCTTTTGAACAGCCAATCGATTCATCTAATGCTAATCCTGACTTCTGGGTGGAATTAGTATCTGTTATAGAAAAGAATTACCTTGATTACGATGGATTTGTTATTCTACATGGTACGGATACAATGTCTTATACAGGGTCTGCCTTGAGCTTCATGATCAATAATCTTGACAAACCTATTATCCTAACTGGTGCACAACTTCCCTTGGGAACAATACGGACAGATGGAAAAGAAAACATTATTACTGCTATAGAGATAGCTTCGGCCAAGAAAAAAGACGGAAGCCCACGTGTACCTGAGGTTGCTATTTACTTTGAGAATAAACTATTCAGGGCAAACCGCACCCATAAATACAATGCCGAATACTTTGATGCTTTCGAAAGTCCTAATTATCCGCCACTAGCAGAGGCAGGAATAAAAATTCATTTTAACGATAAATTCATTATTAACAGGGATATAAGCGGTGTAACTACATTTAACAAATCACTGGATAAGAACATTATTATTCTTAAAATCTTTCCAGGTATACAACAAAGTTACTTAGAAAATATATTAAACATAAAAGGTCTCAAGGGCGTAGTCCTTGAGACCTTTGGTACTGGCAATGCTCCGACGGAAAGCTGGTTCATCGGTGAGCTAAAAAAAGCTATCGACAAGGGTATTATTATTTATAATGTCACCCAGTGCAATGCAGGCAAAGTGGAAATGGGGCGTTATGAAACCAGCCGCTTGCTAAAAGAAATTGGCGTAGTTAGTGGCTACGACATAACAACAGAAGCAGCTGTGACTAAACTAATGTACTTACTAGGCAAAGGACTGAAGCAAAAAGAGCTTGCATATTTCCTGGAACAGAACCTTGCTGGAGAAATTAGCCGGGCTTAATCGTCGATCATAAGCAACTTTTTCACAATCTCGATTACCTCTGGATCACCTGTATATTTGCCTTTATCGTCAGAAAGCTTTACGGTAGGCACTATTTTTCCTTCGGACGTATAAATGCTATCCATCTTTATTACGATGTTCAAAGGTGTGACACCCACATCGTTTGTAAGATTTGTTCCGATACCAAATGATATTCCTATCTTTCCTTTTACTGTCTCGACAATACGTTTAACCTTTTCTGGATTAAGTGCGTCTGAGAAAACTATAACCTTTGAAAGAGGATCTATTCTGAGTTTGCGGTAATGATCAATTGTCATCATAGCAAACTCTATTGGATCTCCGCTGTCTTGCCTGACACCGTCAAAGAGTTTTGACAATTTTGTATTAAAACTGCGGAAGAAAACCTGGCTTGTAAACGTGTCAGCAAGGGCTATTCCCAGGTTGCCCTGGAATACATCTGCCCAATTTTCCAATGCAAGTTCATTAGCTTTTGTATAACCAAAGGCAGCGCCGTGATACATAAACCATTCGTGGGCTTGTGTTCCTATTGGTGTTAAATCGTATTTATGGGCCAAATGTACGTTGCTAGTACCAATAAAAGCTGGCTTGCCATAATCTTTTAGTATGCTAACAACCATATCGTGGTTTTTGTATGAATAACGCCGTCTCGTACCAAAGTCAGCATATCTAATGTCAAGATCATTATAAAACTGTGCTTTCTGCAACACCGTTTGTTTTATTTTCTCAATGCTATTTGGTTCTTTATTAGTCATTTTGAAATAAAGCTCTGAAATTAGAGCCATTAATGGTACTTCCCATAAAATCGTTCTATACCAGAAACCATCAACGATAATTTCCAGCTGGCCGTCAATCTGGTTAATATAAACCTCTGAAGGATCATATCTGTATCCCTCGAGAAAATCCAAATAAAACTCTGGCAAATAGTAGCAACGTCCTCTTAAAAACTCTTTCTCTTCCCTGGTCAAAGCAAGGCTACTCATCTGACTTACTAACTGAGAGAGTTGATCGCTAAAACCTTCTGGAAAAGGTGTACTACCTCTGTTAACGAACCTGTACCTGACTTTTGCTTTTGGGAATTTTTCTATAACTGCATATTGCATCGTGAATTTGTACAAATCATTATCCAATATCGAAGGGATAGGAAACTCCATGGC
>JALWNS010000125.1 GCA_027083655.1 Bacteroidales bacterium
CCCGCAGGGTATTTTCACTTCTTTTGAAAAATTCTTGCGCCTGAGAAAGGACAATAATATTGTTTTAAAATGCGAAGGAGGCGCACTTGGCGCCTCCTTCGTTCCGTAGAGTTATGGAAAGTTTTTTACTTAGCGAGTTTCTCTGCTATAAGCTTTGCTACTTTTTCGCCTGAAAGAAGCATGCCACCAAATATTGGTCCCATCCGGAAGCTACCACTTACTCCATTGGCTGCCATACCTGAGACAAAGAGGCCAGGGAATACTTCCTTTGTGTTTTCTACTGTCGTTGGTTCGCCAACTTCCACATTCATTGACCTTTCTCCCATAATCTTACCATTAGGGGTATTTAGCTTAATATCGTTTTTCCTGGCTACAACGTTTACTACGTCTGCATCGTGTCCTGTAGCATCCAATACTGTACGTGACATAATTACGAGCGGATCGACATGCATACCGGTAAGCTGTACTGGTGTCCAGTTGATTACAACACCAGAGACCTGGTCATTATGGAACACAACGTCTTCTATAACAACGCCATTGAATACTGTTACGCCGGCTTTGGTAGCCTTGTATAACAAGGCTGCCGTAGCCTGGACAGAATCTGCAGTGTAAAGGCCTTCCTCGTATTTTTCGTAGTCAATACCAAATTCGTCCAGGATATGTACAGCATCTTGTTGGATTACAATCTGGTTGAAAAGCATTGCTCCGCCCCACATGCCGCCACCTGGAGCTAATTTTTTCTCGAAAAGAGCAACTTTATACCCTTTTTCTGCTAGCAGTGTAGCTGCCACCATACCCGAAGGTCCACCACCAACTACTGCTACGTCAATGTCCAGATTATCCTGTAGCTTTTTGTGAAAAGTATCTACTATAGCACGTGAAATTTGTAGTTCCATTGTCTCTTGTTTTTTTAAAGTTTGGTTAAGCGAAAATAAAAAAAAGACCTGAAAGTCCTAATTTGTTGTGTTCTTTTTTGTCTTTTTCTCAGGGTAGTGTAATGTAATAGCTTGTATAATAGTCTGTTGTTAAAGCAAGATTTGTTTTACTTGTTTAAAAAAATCATTGTTTTTTTTCAATATCAAAGCAAAGTCTCCCAGAATATTTCCAGTATCCAAATGTCCCAGTGTTAGAGGAAGGTCTGTATCAAAATATTTATTGTTAATGATGTGGATACTCTTAAGTTTCATACTTGTAAGTCTCTGTTGTATTCTATTTGCTTCTATTTGTGATAGTTGATCGTCATTGCGTACGATAAAGTAAATAGCATTATTGAGTAATTCCTGTTGTATGGTATAAAATTTTTTGAGATCCTGGAGACGGGTCATTACTTTGTCAGTCTGAATTTCTTTTTTGCCTAGTTTTATACGGGAGATAATTTCTTTTTTCTCAATGATTTTCTGTCTAAGGCTAATTAATGCCTCAATCCATCTTAGGTTTCGTCTGACTGTGTTGAAAAATTCAAGAGCCACAGCTGTTGGAGGCATGTCGAAGATATACAGGTCTAGATCTGTTTTGCGCATGATATGGTCAAAGGCCAGGATCATTCCGAGGTTATCGGCATCTGGCGCCTGATCGAATATATCAAAGTAGTCGAGCATGTTATAGGCTGCCAGATATGAGTAAGAAGATTTAAAACTCTTTTTTATCTGTTGTAGATATTGTTTTTTCCAGTGTTCAAAGTCTACTTCTTGAGCAATTAGGTTTTTATTTTTTCTTTGGTTAATAATTTCTTCACCCAGGACATCTGCCAGGTTATGAGCCGGGTCAAAGGAATAAACTCCTACTTTCCGTTCTTGTGACAGATACAGGGCTATGAGTGCACTAACAGTGGTTTTACCCACACCACCTTTCCCTGTAATAAATACAATTTTTTTTGTTGGCATTATTAGTTTTTTTAGTCTATACTAAAAATAGAAAATAGTTCGGACACCGGATCGAGGGCATTATCCATACGGTTGAATAAAATTACCAGTTCTTCATCCAGGTATGGCATGATCTCGCCTGTAATATGCAATGGTGGCATAGGCAAGCCAAGAATAATACCGAAATTTACCAGTGCAAAGATATTTTGCAGTTCCAGCAGTTCCCGTTCGTGCATCTGGGTTAGCTCTTCCCTGTTCCATTGGTCAATGGCAAAGATCCATTTTTTTATCTTATTCCAGGGTTTCATTTTGTGAGAGTTTAAACAATCTCAAGTCTGTATTGAGTTTTTTATCAGATGGATAGCTAAAATACAGGGCATAGATAGCCATGAAAGTTATGAAGTACCTTGCCCATAGGTTCAGTTCGAACAAAAAGGCTACAGGAGCAAGAGCAAATGCAAAGGCAGAGCTAATAATTGTGAGCTTTTCGAATCGAATAAAGTCTTTGTAAGTAGCTTTTAATCTGCGGCGGTGGTATGCCGAAAAAGCCCAGATACGCATCCATACAGGCAAGACCATAGCAAACAGGGCTGACAGTATAGCCAGCCCAACCTGCAACAGCTTCTGGGGCATTGGATAAGGATATCCCAATCTATCCTGTAGCAGCCACAGAATAATTATTACGGCCATTATTATGCTATTGATGCTAATGTATGTATGCTTTAGCTTTTTATTCATTGATTTCAGATTGAGTTTTATTAGCTTCAAAAAATTTAACTGTACCTTCAAAGACAATGAAGACAACTAGTAGTATAATAATCAAGTTAACAGTCGAAAGCAGGATATTATGCGATTTAATAAAGTTAATTTCATTCAATATGCTTGCCCAGAATGTCATTATAATCATAAATATTGCAGGTATACCAGATATAATCCATTTCCACCCGCCTTTTGTCCGCAGGTAAACAGTAATGACGGTCAGTGCCAGTGCTGCCAGGGTCTGGTTGACAGCTCCAAACATTGGCCATAGCGTAAGGGCTCCCTTGCCGTCTGCCCCAGTGGAGAAAGCAAGCAGGCCAGCTGTTATAACAGCAAAGCTTGTAGCCAGGTGCTTGTTCTCAAAAGCATAAACTTTCAGTGAGGTGAAAATTTCTGTTGTTATATAGCGTTGTATGCGTGTAGCTGTGTCAAGTGTGGTGCCGGCAAATGAAGCAACAAACACACCCATCAGGGCCAGAGCATAATTCTTAGGTATTCCAGCAGTCTCCATCATATTTGCTGCACCTGTTACAAAGGCTGTAAGTTTGGATCCTAAGCCTTTGGCAGCAGCCCAGCTAGAATAATTAGCTGTCCATGCTTCTACTCCTGTGAGCAAATGGCCGTCTTTCATATAACCAAGGCCAATACCTGCTGCGACAGCTATAATAACCAGAGTAGCCAGTGCACCTTCGGTCAGCATTGCACCATATCCGACAAACACGGCATCTGTCTCTTTTTCCAATTGTTTTGCAGTTGTGCCAGAGGATACAAGGCTATGGAAGCCAGATATTGCCCCGCAAGCAATGGTTATAAAGAGGAAAGGTATCATAGGAGGAGCTTCTTTGGGATGGGCATTGACTACAGGTGCTACGATATGCATGCCTTTGAATGATGCAGTAAAAACTCCCAGCACCATCAGTACCATAGCTATAATGAGCTGGTAAGCATTGATATAATCACGCGGCTGCAACAATGTAGTCACAGGCAATACAGAGGCTATATAAGCATAGATGAGCAGGATTATTGTCCATACACCTGTTGCTGGTATACCAAAGACCTCAGGCATCTTAAACGGCGCTACAACACCAAGATATATAGACAAGTACAGGAGCAGGACTGCTATAATAGTAGACAGCGTCACATTAGCCCCTCTTTTTATGGCTATGCCCAATCCTATGGCAATGACAATTTGTAACCATACTGGTATAACGGAATGCGGAAATATGTTGAATATAAGTGCGATGACAAGACCAAAAATTGCTATAACGATCCAGATTTCCAAAAACACGATAAGAAAAAAAGCAAACTTTGTACGCGTAGAGATATACTTGGCTGTGTATTCTGATATTGATTTGCCTTTATTACGTAGCGAGATGACCAGTGCACCAAAATCTTGCACGGCTCCCATTACCACACTTCCGACAAAAACCCATATCAAAGCAGGCAACCATCCCCAGATAATAGCAATAGCCGGTCCAACGATAGGCCCTGTGCCTGCGATGGAAGCAAAGTGGTGACCAAAAATTATTTCTTTTTTCGTAGGTACGTAATCTACTCCATCCTCAAATTCGCGGGAAGGTACAGGGTTAGTATCAGTGAGCTCAAAAAGCTTTGACAAAAAACGGCCGTAAAATTTGTAAACAATAAGATAACCAACAAAAACTCCAAGAAGAATTAACAAAGTCTCCATGACAGTAAGTTTGACGATTAACTTAGACCAACGAAATTTAACTTTTTATATTTTGATGACAAAATTTTCCTATTTTTAATGAAATAATAAGCCTGTAATCATGAAAAAATGTAGGTGGATACTTATAATAGCACTTGTTGTCATTTCATTGATATTGTTAGTAGCATGTAATATAAAAATGTCCCAGGTGATTAAGCCTTTGAGCGTTAAGGATGTGTTTGCACTTCAGTTGAGCTTTAGCAAGGAAAGGTTTGTCCATATCATAAAACAATGGCAAGATAGCCATATGTTAGAAAATTTTGTTAGCCATTTCAAATATGATTTTCTCTACTTGATTGGATATAGTTTGTTTATTACAGGTATGTTCATAATCCTTGGCTGTCTTATAGATAATCCCAATCTTAAGTCGTGGGCACTGTTGCCAATAAGTGCCGGCATATTGGATGCTATAGAAAATACCTTGGAGCTATCGATTATAACCAGATATTCTTTTAATGCTACTTTAATCTTTTTGCAGTCAGTTGCTGCTGTTTTGAAGTTCCTGTTTATAGCAGTATCGATTGTTGTAATAGTTTGGATTGTAGCCGGATATATTAGACGTAATGTTTAATAATCTCACGGTTTTTAGCATAAAATGAAATTTATAGATTAGCCCTGTAAACTAAAGGGGTAGGATGCAGTATTGTGTTATCACTAATAACACCAAATGTTAATTTCTCTTCAAGCGTGTTGTAGTTACCTTGCAGAGATACGAAATAAGACAAAAAAGATTCAGTAAAACGCATAAGTTTTTGGATCATATCCATAATAAATAGTAAAGCTACAAAAAACAACGGCTGCCCACAGGGCAGCCGTTGTTTTTTTAGAAAAGTGCGCGTGGGAGGATTCGAACCTCCGACTTCCACCCTGTCAAGGTGGCACTCTAGACCGCTGAGTTACACGCGCTCATGTTCCGGATGCAAAATTATAAAATTACTGACAAATTTCGCAAGAGTTTTTCCTAAGAATTTGCCTCTCTAATTATTGCGTCGATGTCAATGTTATAGTCTTTAATTTTTTTCTTCAATGTATTAAGCGCCACTCCAAGGGCACGTGCTGTGCGGCTTTTATTTCCTTTGAAAATACGCAAGACTTTTTCTATGTGCATTTTTTCGACATCATCAAGGGAAAGTGAGCTAGGTTCTTTCTCAATACTAATATAATCAGGCAGTAATTCTTGGCAAGCAGTATTCTCTTCGGCGAATATGTATATATTGTCAAAGATGGTCAACAATTCTGTAAAGTTAGCCGGGAATTTATATCCCATGAAAAAATCAATTAATTCACGGCACAGCTCTATAGCCTTTCGTTTGTGGTACATTTTGCGTTTACGCTCATTGACCTCATTGATGATTGTGCGTTTTTCATCAGAAGGTAAATCGACAAGGCTTGGCAAGTGCAAAGACAAACCTACACGGTAGTACAGCTCTGGTAGTATTAGTTGCTCTTTGAGCAGGTCTTTTATAGTCTTTGTGGCACCAAGGAGGAGACGTACATCAACTTTTTTATCGCGTCCTATTATAGGGTGTACGAATCCATCGTCCATAAAACGGTAAATAATATTTTGCAAACGTGGGCTCAGTACATGGAAGTTTTCGAGGTATAGTGTACCACCATGCGATTCCACTAATAGGCCTTTAGAATCGGTTATGGCACCGGGGAAAGCTCCTTTTTTAAAGCCCAGTAAACGGTATTCAACTTCTTGTTCAGGATATGCTGCGCAATTGAGGGTATTGAAAGGACGTTTTTCCCGGACAGAGGAACGGTGGATATATCTGGCAAGTGTTAATTTACCTGTTCCTGGTGCTCCTGTTATAAACAAGTGAGAATCTGCGGCCTGGGCTATTTTTAGCGCTTTGTCATATACTTGTTTGATTGTACGGGTAAGGATTAGCTCATGTTCATAATCATGGCTAATTACATGCTGGCGGATGACTGCAGTCAATGGTATGTCGGAAGTTTCCAGGTCCAGAACGTAAAGGTCAGGCTTTTTGCGCGAGGAGCTTTCTTCAGGTCTAATAATCTGTAGTAATCTGGTATTAAGGTCAAGAGTATAATGAACCAAAAACCAGGCTATCTTCATTATTGCTGATCCCGTACTGAAAAAGATATCTATTTGATAGTCTTTTAATTCGAGTAATATTTTTTCGGAAATGTATTTAAGTTGTTTAAGATTCCAATGAACCCCATCTATTTGCTGTGGTTTGAGAATAATATAAATGTTGTTGAACTTAGCTTCGATAGCCTTTTTGAATTCTAGACCTTTTTCTATGTTATCTTCTGTCACTAATAGAACATGAAAATCATGTTCGTAATAGTGCTTGTAGAAATTAACTGTCGGACCTGAGAAATTAATATTTCCATCATGGGTGAAATCTTTTTCGACACCCAACCATGAAACTAAGACCTTGTTCATCTTTCCTTGTTTTTTAACTTATTAAAATTACTACTT
>JALWNS010000126.1 GCA_027083655.1 Bacteroidales bacterium
ACATAAAAATATTTAAAAGAAAAAATCTCATATTAATGATATCTTTTGTGAATGTATTTCAATTATATTGTCCACAAATTTCTTTGCTTTTTTATCAAAATCTTCTGGAACATCCGTCGTTAAAAATATACGTTTTTTATTCTTCGAAAGTTTATTTTCTATCTCAGGATGTCGTGTTAAATAATCTTTAAGACTCTGGGCTACAATGGGTCCTTGGGATATAACCCTTATTTTTTTAGGTAAATATTTTTTTATCTTTGGTAATAACAAAGGATAATGTGTACAAGCAAGAATTATCGTATCTATTTCTTCACTCTGTGATAATAATGCATCAATATATTTACTGACAAAATAATCAGCACCATCCCCTAGATGCTCATCATTTTCTACCAGTGGAACCCACATTGGACAGGATTGCTGAAAAACTTCAATGTCAGGATAAAGCTTATTTATCTCAAGCTCGTAAGACCGGGAGCTCACTGTACCGGGAGTCGCAAAAATCCCTACCTTACCACTACGGGTATATTGACCTATAACTTCTGCGCTTGGTCTTATTACACCCAAGACCCTCCTACTCGCATCAAGCCGCGGTAAGTCTTTTTGTTGTATTGTTCTAAGGGCTTTGGCCGAAGCAGTATTGCATGCTAAAATAACCAGTTGTGCCCCTAAATCAAAAAGCTTTCTAACTGCTTGCAATGTATACTGGTATACTGTCTCAAAAGAACGTGTCCCATAAGGAGCACGGGCATTGTCTCCAAGATAGATATAATCATATTCTGGTAAATAGCGTAAAAATTCTTTTAATATAGTCAAGCCTCCATATCCAGAATCAAAGACTCCAATATACATTGACGTATTGTTTTCAACTTACTATGGCGGCCATCATGGCCGCCATAGTAGCTACAATTATTGTAAACCTAATGCTTTTTTAACATCTGCTGTTATATCCATAACCATGTCTTTATTCACATAATAAACATTCTCATCTGTCCATACTGCTATTAGCTTTTTGTCCTTTGCAATGGAATCGACTACCTGCTTAACTTTATCATAAATTGGCTGGAGCAATTCGTTCTGCCTCTGCTGTAAAGTCTGCTGGGCTGTGTTCTGAAAATTGATTATTCTCTGTTGTAAATCCTGTAATTCCTGCTCCTTGAGCTGCAATACTGCTTTTGACCATTTATTTGGATCATCTTCTGCCAACTGCATATTGTTCTGGTATTCCTGTAATTTCTTGTTATACTCTACTTGCATCTCTTCCAGTTGGTTCTGAACATCGCGATATTCTTTTTCCAATTGTGCTTTTGCTTGCTCTACATCAGGCATTATCTGCAAAACAGAGTTAATGTCAAAATAGCCAAATTTCTGAGCATCAACAATAAACCATGAGCTCAAAACGAAAATTAAAATTACTAGCTTTTTCATTGTTCTGATTTTTATTTAGTTTTTTAATAACCCATTTTCTTTAATACAACATCACTACGGTCTAACTGTGGATTGGCGTATAGTATCTCACCTGTTGTTTTATCAAAAACATAATCTATATGAGCCTGCTCTGCTATCTCTTTTATGGCACTATAAACATTATCCATAATTGGCTTCATCAACTCTTCACGCTTTTTGGCCAACAAACCATCTGGACCAAAATACTTCTTCTGCAATTCTTTGACTTGCTTGTCCTTTTCCATAATTTGCTTCTTCATCCTGTTCTTCATCTCTGGTGTCATTAAGACTTCATTCTCCTGGTAAACTCTAAACAAAGAGTCTACCTCACGTACATGGGCATCAATATCCTGGCGGTATTGTTGTGCCAGTGTCTCCAACTCTTTCTGTGCATCCTGGTAGGCTGGTATTTTTTTTAGTATATAGTCTGTATCAACATGTACTACACTTGACTGCTCTCTAGGAGCCACAAATGCCATAGTTAACAAAATGAGCAAAGCTACAAGTAAATAAATTGTTTTTTTCATGAGTAAAAATATTTAATGTTTAAAATTGCTGGCCTAAAACAAAATGATAATGGAAACCGCTTACTTTATCTGATCCTGGTAATGCATCCAATCCGTATGCAAAATCAATACCTACTAGCCCCATCATCGGTATAAACATACGCACACCTACACCAGCGGAACGATATAACTTAAACGGATTAAATTCGTATAAATTATACCAGGCATTTCCTCCTTCTACAAATGCCAAAGCATAGACTGTCGCCATTTCTTTCAACAATACAGGATAACGCATCTCAAAAGTATACTTGGCGTATAAATGAGCTACTCCATAACCCTTGGGTGTTAATGATTCCCTGTCATAACCACGCAGGCTAACAAACTCCTTTCCAAAAGCATAATAACCCATTGGATCGCCTCCTACTGTGTAACCTTCAAAAGGAACAAAACCTATTTCCTTATTGTAATAACCCATCAGTCCATATTCAAACTTTGGCATGAAGACCATGTCTCCAACTACTTTAAAATACCATGTTCCTTTCAGGTTAACCTTGTAAAGCTCTACCCACTTCATCTTCTCAGCTTCACTCATATTTGTATAATCTTTCTTCGAGAATAGCGAATAAGGAGGTGTTAGCTTCACTGTAACAGATAAGTCAGAACCCCGGCGGGAATATAATGGATTATCCACAGAATTACGTCCAAATGTTGTAGTCAAACTTATCAAATTGTAGTTCCCGTTAGGTGCATTAATATATGTCTGCAAGCTATCTATCATATAATAATCAAATGCTAATGAGTTCGATAAAATAAAATAATCATCTGGCCATGAGAGACGTCGTCCAAGACCTACCTGGGCACCGAACATGTGCATTGTACGACGGGTTAACAAAGGACTATTATCTGCATCTTCCTGTGTCACTCCATTTGTGATGATATTAGAATAAACAGAGACAGAGAAAGTATTTGGCTTTTTACCTCCAAACCAAGGATCTACAAATGAAAAGCTATACAACTGATAAGTACGGCCATTAGCCTGGGCCGATATGCTAAGTTTCTGGCCGTCACCTACTGGTAAAGGAGCCCACGTACTAAAATCTGTTAGATTACGTGCCGAGAAATTATTAAACCTCAAAGACAGTCTACCAACAAATCCTAAATATCCCCAACCACCAGACATTTCAAATACATCACTTGACTTCTCTACAACATTATACTTGATATCTACTGTATTGTCTGCCTGGTGTGGTAAAGGAGTAGGAGATAATTGTTCAGGATCAAAATTGCCTAGGTTGGCCAATTCTCTGACAGAACGTATTAAGTCCTCCTTACTGAAAAGCTGGCCAGGTAATGTCCTTATTTCCCTTCTGATAACATGATCATTAGTTCTAGTATTGCCTGTTATTATCACATCATTAATCCTGGCTTGTTGACCTTCGTAAATCATTATCTCTACATCCACCGAATCATTAACAATTTTTACTTCCCTCGGGATAGCCTGGAAGAACAAATATCCATTGTCTAAATATAGATTTGCCACAGCATCGTCATCATTCAGAAGACGGTTTTCCAACCGCTCCTCATCATAAGGATCACCTTTCTTTATATCTAGCATCTTGGTCAGAAACTCTGAACTGTACTTTGTATTACCTACCCAAGATATATTCCTGAAGTAGTACTTTTCCCCTTCAAAGATTTTTAGATATACGTTTAGATACTTCTGGCTTATAGGATAAACAGAATCCTCTACAATACGTGCATCCCTATAACCTAGCTTACTATAATGTTTGATTATATTCTCTTTATCCTCTTTGTACTTATCTGGTATATAACGTGAAGGCTTCCAGAAACGGTATAACTTTTTCCTCTTTGTCTCTTTCATCCAGGTATATATCTTACGCGTAGGGATGTCCTCATTACCTCTGATTACAATATCCTTAATTTTTACACGGTTGTTCTTCTGTATACGGATAAACAGGTTTACAACATTCTGGTACATAGTGTCATCTACCATCTTAAAATTCACCTCCACAAAAGGATAACCCTTCTCTGCATAATAATTTTTTATTTTTTTCTCTGCTTCTATTAACAAACTACTGGAGACTTTCTTCCCTCGTGTCAAATCTAATAAATCACGTATTTCTTCCTCCTGGGTCTTGTTTATCCCTGAAATATACAAATTCAAAAGACGGGGTTGCTCTTGTAAATAAAAATTCAGGTATACTTTATCCCCTTCTATCTTTGTTATTGTAATCTTGACATCTGAAAACAAACCCTGATCCCACAAACGTTGTATAGCCTCGGATATTTCATCTCCAGGGATCTTTATTTTTTGTCCAACCTTAAGACCAGAAAGCATGATCAATGCATCCCGGCTTAAATATTTAACACCAGTGATAGAAATATCTGCTATGGTGTATTCCTTAGGGTTAGAGTAATCAACAAATTGTTGTGCTCGTAGATCATTAACATAAAATACTACAAAAAGCATCAAAATAGATACTAATTTTCTCATCATAAACTACTTTTATTTAGACAATTGTTCTGAAATCTTACCAAAGCGTCTTTCGCGCTGTTGATAATTATATATGGCATCAAAGAATTCTTCTTTTTTGAAATCTGGCCATAAGATTGGTGTAAAATACAACTCTGTATAGGAAATCTGCCAGAGTAAAAAATTACTGATTCTTTGTTCTCCACTCGTACGTATAAGAAAATCCGGGTCCGGTATCTCAGAAGTATAAAGATGTTCGGATACAGTATTTTGCGTTATATCCTCAATATCCAAATCGCCTTCTTTAACCTTGCGTGCTATCTCTCTAACAGCATGAACAATCTCATCACGGCTCCCATAACTCAACGCAATAACAACATTTAGAGCTGCGTTGTTTTTGGTTTTCTCTATTGACTCTTCTACTGCCTGACGGACTTCTGTCTGGAGTTTGGACAGATCCCCTATCACTTGTATTCGTATATTCTTTTCAATGAAATTATCTAATTCATCACGTATACCTTGAACCAGAAGGGACATTAATGCTTCTACTTCTTCTTTTGGACGGGACCAATTCTCACTAGAAAAAGCATATAATGTCAAATACTTAATACCTAGCTCCCCGGCAGCCTCTACAACTGCTTTAGCAGAATTAACTCCTTCCCTATGACCGAAAATCCTATCCTTATTACGTTTTTTTGCCCAACGGCCATTCCCATCCATTATTATCGCCACATGTTGTGGGACTTTATTTAAATCTATTTTATCTTTTATACTTGACATAATAGCTTATAAAATGATGTACAAATGCAAAGTTAAAATATTTTGCTTTTTTCCAATTACCAATAATCGAAAAAAAGAAATTTAAACTACACAAAATCAAAAAAAGACGGCCTGGTTGTTTTTCAATCCAGGCCGTCTTCTCATTTTTAGAAATATGTATAAACAGGGCATGGTGGTTTGTTCTTAAACACTTGATAAGTCAAGAAAAAGCCAACTAAAAGATAAGAGTCCGGATTACTATTGTAAGAATGCTGTATTGTTGCGTAGTCATCACGAGGTAAACGGTCTAGGTAATCTGTATAAGTCCAATAATAAGAAATCTCAAAACCTGCCATTACTTTTTTGGATAAAGCATATTTTACGCCAAATCCTAAAGGAAAAGCAAAATTAAACGCATTGTATGGATCAGGAACATTAATAAAGGATACACCTGCCAGAATATATGGCGAATAAAAATAATATTTGGACTTATTCATATCAAATCGCCTGAAATTAAACTCCCCACCCATGTGTATCTCGCCAAACATATTTACAAAATTCTGGTTTAATGTACGCTCGAACTGGTCTAATGCCTGTTGGCTATTACCCCGTAAGGAAACAAAATTGATATTTATTCTCAGGGCATAACGGTATTTAAATTGTTGGCGGTAGACCAAGCCTGCCATATACGACGGGTTTATAAAAGGCACATATTGATTGTATTCTCCAAAATATGAAGTGCCACCTAACATCAAACCAAGATTGCCATCTTCCTGTGATATGCCTTCGAATGCTATAAAAAAGCTAAGTAATATAAATAATATCTTTTTCATGTCTTAATGGTATTTGGGTTCTAACGGAACTTCGGGCGACGGTAGCCGCTGTTTTTTTTTATTGTATAATAAACGTGGACTAAAAAGAATAAGTAAGCATCATTATACTCAGGATTACCACGTCCTACTTTGCCTGAATGGTAAGGCTCTGCAGGCCCCCCAATCTCTCCTGTTTCATAACTAAGAACCTCCAGGTGCCTATCTGCAAAATAATGCCATATTTGGGGATCTACTCCAGCTGGATAACTCAGATCTGGAAAATCATTATAATTGAAATATCTATCGTGTGCATCGTCCAGGTAATCTGTAGAGGTATAACGATTGGAAAACTCCACTCCTATAGACCACTGACGGTTAATATTATACTTAGCTCCTATCCCCATAGATATAAATGCAGCAAACTGGCTATATGGCTCGGGGGTATGCAATACTTCTGTTGGATCATAATAATTGGTGTACGTTATATTAGCATACTGGCCTTCAGTACCCAAAGGCCTTAGAGCATACCATTTACCGTCTTCTAGGTTTTTTGCCTTTGGATTATAATAAAACCCACCGAAGCCAAAGAAAAGGTATGCCGCTATATTTCTAATACCTCCAAGACTAGCAAAAGCATAACGGGGAGTGACTTTTTCCTTAAGAAAGTAATATTCAAACTGGCCTCCTAGCTCTATAACAGGGGACTTAAAACTAAGATTTCTGGCTCGACGGCCTGTATGACCGGAAGCCGCATCATTACCTGATATTATAG
>JALWNS010000127.1 GCA_027083655.1 Bacteroidales bacterium
GTTTTTGACCCGCAGATGTGGATACCTGCCTTGGCCACTGTCTCAGGAGGAATGAACCTGGCAAGTACCAGGGTTTATCCAAACCCTGCCAGTGATGAGCTAACTATTTTTACGCCTCAACCAGATCAGATAAAATCTATTTATATTTGTGATTTGTCAGGCAGGCGCCTGAAAAAAATACCTTTAGACTTTGTTGGTCGGGAAAATACCTTCTCTGTCAGTGGTTTACCAAGTGGAGTATATGTAATTATTTTAGAATCTGACAGTTTTTATCAACAAGTAAAATTTATAAAATTATGATTGAATATTTGCACGGGAGATTGGAGGAAATAGCACCTACCTATGCTATCATAGATGTAGCAGGGATTGGGTATTATGTTAACATTAGTTTGTTCACATTTGAGCAGATTAAGGGCAAGAAAGATGTTAAAATATTCGTTCACCAGATAATCAGGGAGGATAGTTTTTCGTTATATGGATTTGCAAGTAAGGATGAGAGGGAAGTTTTCAGGCATTTGATTTCAGTGAGCGGTATAGGAGCGGCTACTGCGCGTTTGATGCTCTCGTCCCTGACACCGGATGAGGTACGGACGGCAGTGGTCACAGGTGATGTTCAGTTAATAAAGAGTGTAAAAGGCATTGGCTTGAAAACAGCCCAGAGGATTATTGTTGATCTGAAAGATAAATTGGATAAAAGCTCAACTGAGGCTGTTATCGTGGGAGGTGAATCCAGTCGCAGTGAGGCAATAGAAGCATTGGTTGTGCTTGGGTTTAGCCGCAAGACAGTAGAAAAAGCCGTAGCAAAAGTCCTCTCAACTAATCCACAGGCAAGTGTGGAATACATCATAAAAGAAGCTTTTAAATACCTTACTTAATTACAAAAATCAGGGTGGCAAATGATAAAAAGAATTTCATTGGGTTTATTATTATTGCTAATTATTGTTAGAGCTGCTATAGCCCAGAGAGATACAGTTTTTCCATATTATTTCTCGCCAAATCCGTTTTTTAAGTCTGATACTTTCCCCAGATTGCAACCTTTTTATGAGCTTGAGTACGAGTATGATCCGCAGTTGGGGTTTGTTTTGCACAATAGTTTTGATTCTCTGAGGTTTGGCACGCCTTTGATAATGGATTTTGATCAGTTTATTAAACAACAAAACAGGCAGGCTTTTTTCTCTTTGTGGAAACAGGAGTTGAAAAGGGAAGGAAGTGGTGGTGAAGCCACTTTTCTTAGTGATTTACTTTCGCCCAATATCACAGTCGGTGTAAAAGGTGCAGGAGATATTTTTGGCTCTGATGTAGTAAGCCTGCGTCCCACAGGTTCGATAGGATTAACTTTTGGTATTGCGTATAATAAGATATACAACCCTGCATTGCCTCCTGATTTGCGCGGGCGTTATCCTACCTTTAAGTTTGACCAGGATATACAGCTGGGGCTTAATGGTAAAATCGGTGATAAATTGAATGTTGGTATTAATTATAATACCAATACGATGTTTGATTTTCAAGACCAGAAAAAGATTGAATATACTGGTGATGAGGACGAAATCCTACAGCGTCTCGAGCTTGGTAATGTAATGTTTACAACAGATAATAGCCTGATACAGGGAAGTAATACACTTTTTGGCATAAAGTCAGTGTTGCAATTTGGCCGTTTGACGGTAGAGAGTGTTATTTCCCACCGCAAGGGACAAGCCAAGACAATAGAAGTAAAGGGGGGCGCAGTGATGAATGAATTTGAGATTAGAGCGAGTGATTACGAAGCAGATAAGCACTTTTTCCTTAATCACTATTTCCGCAGTCTTTACGAACAGTCTCTCAGGAATTTACCCGTTGTAGCTTCGCCTATCAAGATTACAAAGATTGAGGTGTGGGTGACGAACAAGACTTCTGACTTTGATAATGCACGTAATATTGTGGCTTTCCAGGATTTGGGCGAGGCAGATCCAAATATTTACGCCACTTCGCTGGTACATCAGAACACAGGAGAACAGTACCCAAGCAATAACCTCAATGATTTGTATGATAATCTAACCAATAATTACCCGCAGATCCGCGATATTACGCAGGTGTCATCCCTTCTCAATGGCATTGGTTTTAGGGAGGGAACTGATTATATCAAATTGGAGAGCGCAAGAAAGCTCGATCCCCAGGATTATACTGTCAATTATGACCTGGGTTATATATCCCTAAATTTCACCTTACGTCCGGGCGAGGTTTTGGCTGTTGCATACGAATATATAATGAATGGCAAGACATATAAAGTAGGTGAATTTTCTACAGATGTTAATGCTCCTGATGTGTTGATAGTTAAGATGTTGCGCGGGCCTTCTTCGAACCCCCATGTGCCAATGTGGGATCTGATGATGAAGAATATTTATTCGCTAGATAGCTGGAATATTTCAGAGGAGGATTTTCAACTGGATGTGTATTATGATGACGACCGCACTGGCAATATGATTAATTATTTACCAGAAGGTGATATAAAGAATGTTCCATTACTCAGAGTATTTAACCTCGACAGGGCAGACCAACAGAACAACCCCAATCCTGATGGTTTCTTTGATTTTCTCAGGGGAGTGACTATAGATCCTGAGAGGGGCTTGGTAATTTTCCCAGAGCTGGAGCCTTTTGGCCAGTTTCTCAGGGAAAAAATAGGAGATGACCGTATAGCAGACAGGTATGTCTACCAGGAATTATATGATTCTACTCAATACGTTGCACAGCAAATAGCAGTCAAGAATAAATTTTACTTGAAAGGGCGGTACCGCTCTAGCTCAGGTTCGGAGATTATGCTTAATGCTATGAACATACCTCGTGGGAGTGTGAAGGTCACCCAGGGAGGGCGAGAATTACAGGAGAATGTAGATTACACAGTGGATTACAATATTGGTAAAGTAACTATTATCAACAAATCTATTTTAATGTCAGGCATACCTATAAAAATTACTCTCGAAAGCCAGGATCTGTACGGCCTGACTACGCAAAATTTTATGGGAACACACCTGAATTACCAGTTTTCCAAAGATTTTAATGTAGGTCTGTCATACTTGCATCTGACAGAGCTTCCAGTAGATATAAAAACACCTTTTGGCACAGAGCCTGTGTCTAATACATTGTGGGGTTGGAATATGAATTTTTCCCATGAGCTCCCATTCCTTACACGCTTGATCGACAAGCTACCTTTCCTACAGACCAAGGCTCCATCGCGTATTGATTTTAATGCTGAATTTGCAAATCTTATCCCAGGCAATCCACGTATACTTGACCGCAAAGGTGTGTCCTTTATCGATGACTTTGAGGATAGCCAGACATACATTGACTTGAAAGCACCGCAAGCATGGGTTTTAGCCAGTATTCCACAGCACCAGCCAGATAAATTTCCGGAGGCTTCGCAAGTGAATTCGTTGGTTTCTGGCTATAATAGAGCCCTGCTGGCATGGTATGATGTGAGTCCTGATTTTACAGACCGTCGTAGCCAGACAAGGCCTAGTTATATTGACCTGGACAGTATTTCTAATCATCTTGTGCGTGATGTGTTGGAAACAGAAATTTATCCCAACCGCCAGCCTTTCTACAATACTCCTGCCCGTCTAACTGTGCTCAATTTAGCATATTTCCCAAACGAAAGAGGACCTTATAACTTTGATGTGGAGGGTGAGCCGGGTATTTCTGCTGGTATAGATGAAAATGGTAATTTGCGCAATCCGGGTACACGTTGGGCAGGTATAATGCGGGATTTGTATGTGACAGACTTCGAAAGCTCCAATATTGAGTTTATTGAATTCTGGCTAATGGACCCGTTTGTGTACGATTCTACTGCCACGGGGGGCGATCTGTATATTGACCTGGGCGATATTTCAGAGGACATACTCAGGGATGGCCGCAAAAGCTTTGAAAATGGTATTCCTTACCCTGATGACCCAACAAAAGTGGACACTACACAATGGGGTATTGTTTCACGTGAGCAGATGACTACGCAGAATTTTGATAATAACCCGGATGCGCGAAAGAGGCAGGATGCAGGATTTGATGGCATTCTAGACTCGACAGAGCAGCGCTTTCACCAGGAATACCTCCAGCGTATTGCACAGCTTTATGGAACGAGCTCTGAGGCATATCTAAAAGCTGTAGAAGACCCGAGCTATGATGATTTTAAGTATTTTCTTGATCCAAGCTATGATGAGGTCAGGGCAGGTATAATAGAGCGTTATAAACATTTTAATGGCACAGAAGGAAACTCACCTCTTGGCGAGGAAAATAATCTTGCATACCAGGCAGTAAGTTTTCAGCCGGATATGGAGGATATAAACAGGGATAACACGCTGGACAACTATGAGGCTTATTATCAATATCATATACATCTGTCGCCGCAAGACATGCAGATCGGTAAGAATTATATCGTCAATAAGGTAAGGTCGCGTGTTAAGCTCCCAAATGGTGAATATGGCGAAGTGACTTGGTACCAGTTCAAAGTTCCAGTCCGCAAACCAGATGGAGTGTATGGTAATATTAGTGGATTTAAATCCATCCGTTTTATGCGAATGTTTCTGCGGGGCTGGCAGCATCCAGTAGTATTGCGTTTTGCAGAGTTCAACTTGGTAAGGGAAGAATGGCGGGCTTATGAAGGCCAGCTTATAGAAGGGGCCGAAGGTACTACCAGCCCAGAGCCAACAGATAATTCATCATTAGATATTTCCGTGGTTAATATCGAGGAGAGTGGACAGAAGGAACCTGTTAATTATATCTTGCCTCCGGGGGTGACACGTGAGCAGGATCCATACAACGAGCAGATGCGTCAGCTCAATGAGCAATCACTGTCATTACGCGTTATAGACCTGGAAGATGGCCAGGCTAAAGCAGTTTATAAGCTTGTGGATATGGATGTACGACGCTATAAGCGTATAAAAATGTTTATCCATGCCGAGGCACTGAAAGGACAGGAAAATATGCTTCATGACGGTGATATTACGTTGTTTATACGCTTAGGATCGGATTTTACCCAGAATTATTATGAATACGAGATACCTCTTAAAATCACACCTCCAGGTTTTTATTATTCCAATGACGATGACAAGGACGACCCAACCCGCTATATTGTATGGCCAGCTGAGAACGAGCTTGACCTTGCCTTTGAGACACTTTTGCAGGCAAAGCAGAGGCGTAATATTGTTATGCACGAACCCGGATCTATGGTTAATTACACAACACCGTTTGTGGTGTATGACGGAAAAAGAAAAATCACAGTACTAGGTAATCCGAACCTGAGTAATATCAAGGTTATAATGATAGGCATACGTAATCCGAGTGCAAGGAATAACCTTTTGCCTGATGATGGTTTGCCCAAGTCGGGTGAAGTATGGGTTAATGAGCTCAGACTGGAAGAATTTAACGATAATGGCGGTTGGGCAGCAACAACCAGGATTAACCTGACACTAGCAGACCTGGGTAATGTTAATTTTGCTGCATATACACATACCCCCGGGTTTGGTAGCCTGGAGCAACGTGTAAATGAGCGGTACCAGGACCAGTTGATACAATATGACCTTAGTACGCGCCTACAGCTGGGTAAATTTTTCCCAAAACAATTTGGTGTTTCTATTCCTGTCTATTGGGGCTATTCGGAAAGTATTTCCAATCCAGAATACAATCCATTGGATCCAGATATCAAGCTACGTACAGCCCTGTCCAATCCTAACCTGACAGAGGAGGAACGCCAGGAGCTCAAACTTGTTTCCCAGACGTATATACGGCGTAAGAGTTTTAATGTCACGAATATACGGATACAAGGTACACAGCAACAAAATGCACAAAGGCCTGGCGGCCAGCAACAGCCTGGCAGGAGACCGCGTAGGAGAGTAAAACCTTTTTATCATATTTCTAATTTTACAGCTTCATTCTCGTATAATGAAATATACCAACGTAATCCTATTACTGAGTTTAATTACCAGAAAGATTTGATGTTGTCATTTGCCTATAGTTATAGTCCTAATGCGCCAATAATAAGGCCTTTCAAGAAGGTTAAATTCCTTAGCAAACCAATGTTCCGTCTTGTGCGCGATTTTAACTTTTATTACCTGCCCAAGCGGGTAAATTTCTCGGCGGAGATAAACCGCCAATATAATATTTACCGCGCCAGAAGCCTTAATCCAGAACTTGATATTGTTTTGCCATTGATGAGCCAAAAGAATTTCCTCTGGCGCAGGAATTACGACCTATCGTACCAGTTATCACAGGGATTGCGTCTGGATTTTTCAGCTAATGAGCAGGCTAGAGTGGAGCCACAGGGTTGGCGGGAATTTGACCGTTCCCTCTGGTACCGTCGAATATACAATCCACAGGATACAATCTTTATGTTTTTAGAAGACTTGGGCCGCAATACTTCATACACACAACGAATACGTGTTTCATACCGTACTCCAATTAACAAGCTGCCATTGCTTGGTTGGACCTCTCTCAACTTGAATTATTCTGCGACTTATGACTGGCGTCTGGGACAGGATCCTATCCAGGTACCTGCAACAGATTCGACACCTGGTTATACTATTGACTTTGGTAATATGATTCAAAACTCATCTGTATTCCAGGCTAATGCTAGGTTAAACTTTGCCTCTTTGTATAATAAAGTCAAGTTCCTCAGGGATGTGAACCAACGGTTCACACCACAGGGCCGCAAGCCACGTAGCCAGGCGGAAAAACGCCTGACTTACGAGAAAAAGTTCCGCCGCCTCAGGGCAGGCC
>JALWNS010000128.1 GCA_027083655.1 Bacteroidales bacterium
GGTGATAAATAATATCTTTTTCATATTTATGAAGTTTAGGTTTATGGTTTAAAACGTTCAATCAAAATTATAATTTTTAAAATAAAAAGAAAATTTTAAATCTTTAACAGCTTGCCAATCTTTTGTACTGTCTCACCTGATTGCAGTCTGACAGTAAGTACATAAATATACACACCTTTGCCAATTAGTTTTCCATATTCGTCCCTTCCATCCCAGTAAATGGGCTCAGATAGGTATGATGTACAAGTCATATTTTGGCTAAATTGTTTGACTAGTTGTCCAGAGACCGTAAAAATTTGTAAGGATACATACATATTTCTATCAATCTGATTATGCTCAAAGTAAAAAATAGTGTTTGTAGTAAATGGATTAGGGTAATTGAATGTACGGTTAATAACTAAGTTGTTTTGATCTGTGACAATAAATTCAATGGTTTTTTCTGAATAATTATTCAGTACGTCGTAAGCTTTTATTGTCACGGTATGCTTTCCTGGCGAAAGCTTATAAAGCTTGTATTCTATTTTGCCTTGATTGCTTTTGTTTTTGTCGTAAATGAAATATTCATTTAGATTGTAATACATATTATTGTCAAGAATAAGCTGAATTTGGTGGCCTAATCCATAATCAGTTGTATTAATACCTGTCTCATCTTTTAAATGGACAATAATTTTGGGATTACGGTCTGTAATTGTTGGATTAGCAAGCGTGGTATCATTGAGAAAAATTTTTATTTCTGGTCCCTGTTTGTCATTTAAAATCGTATCTTTTTGACCTCCTATTGTAATGTATTTGTATCCTATAAACTCATCATCTCCATTTGTAGCATAATAAATAACTTTCCCTGTGCCATATTGATAATCAATGTCTTTGGGGGTAATAAAGCTAATATTAAAGGATCCATTGATAACACTAACCTCTCCACTGTAAATGATATTTTTGTAATCAAGATATTTAAAGGCCCCTGCGCCATCGTTGTTAAGGGTATAATAATATTGTGGCTTATCAAATATCTTGAATGTTATTGTACCGTTAAAATCTTTTCTTGGGTTCCCATTATTGTCAGTAATATAACCATTAACCGTTACTTTGGAAAGGGCTTTAATAGTATCTGGGGTAATATATAAGCTATCGATGGATTTACTCGGGAAAGTAAGAGTTAAAGCAGGATCTCCTATCAGTAAAAACTCCCTATTATAATAGCTTGGATACAATTCCTTTGTTTTTGTAATAGCCTCACTTATAGTTAATTTTTTGCCATTTTGTATAGAAAAAATATTTTGAAAAAAATAGTTAAGCATATAATAGTTGGTGATTGTATATGACTCTCTGGCAGTTGTATATGCTGCAATAAGTCCTCCTTTAGGGTTAAAAATACCGTACTCTACACCTGAGGGGCGGTCTTCTTTGAGGCTATTATCGTAGTTATCAAAGTGACCGAAGAGGCATGTTGCTGTGACCATCAAAGTTAATCTGTCCATATTGTGCCAGCTTCGCACGTCAGACGAAGTTATAACTCTTTCGGATGTTAATACCTGTTCATTGCCATGTCCATTGTATGCTAAAATTAGAGTTCCCTGTTCTACACTATTTGCTATTTCTGAAACTGCTTGAGGATATTCTTCCCCTGCATATAGTACTTGTGCTGGATATGCGTCAATGTAAATTTTTTTAGTGAGTAACTGAGGGTACAAATTTGTCATGATATTAGTTACGTTTTCTAGCTGGTCCATAAACAAGTTCTTCTCTCCATCATCGGCTACTACAGTTAAGTTTGTTTTCCAGAATGATTTTGCTTGATTGTATATGTATTGTTCAATTTTGTAGGAAATGAGTTCTGCTTGTTGGGCGGTCTGCACAGGGATGCGTCCTATATTAACATCTAAGAGTCCTTGTGTCTCTCCTTCATTTTCGTCCAGCAGACCAAAGAAATCATCACTGACAATGGTTAGTATGCCATTAGTATTCAAGGAGTTTAGGGTTTGGTACGTAGGGATAAAGTTAGGGTTATTTTTGTCAGGTTTATTTTTGTATGAGCCATCACCGAATAAAAGTACCCACTTAAGCTGTGATTGTGGTTTTAGGTATAAAGAGCGGATAAAATTTCTTATAGCCACAGCATCCGCAATACCAGAGGAAAATTCGTTATATACTTGCTCTGTGCTGACCACCTGAACAGTTATATTATCGTATTGCCTGTGTATTTGTGCAATTTTTTCTGCACCGGCAATAAAATCAGGGTAGCTAATTATCAACATTTGTGTGTTGGCTGAAATAACATGCAGATTTTGGTTTGCAATGGGTCCAAGAAATTTACCTTGTGTTACTGGAGAGAGGGCATCCTCTGGGGCAAAAGCAATAAATTCCCGCAAAGTATCTGTTTGGGCAATAAACCATGTTTGTCCGTTATCATAATTCGAAGTGATCATCGTTGGTCTGGTAGGTGTAGTTATGTCCCATATTATTATGTCCTCAGGTGTCTGATATAAAGTGAATTTTGTGGTATTATTTAATCCAGTGATATCTAGATTTCTGAATAAAAGTTGGCCTTGATAAACGAGTTTCCTTTTAGCATTAATGGTAATATTGTCTAATGCACCTCTTGAAGAAGATTGTATCCCATTATATTGTAGGTTAATGTTTATCTTATCATTATCATTTGGTATGAATTCCATATAGTTGCTAACTATTTTGCCAAAGTCTGTGCCATGTATACCAGTTATAGGAGGGATATTTATTGTTGTCGACTGGTCACCTGCTGTTATTGTCAAATAAGTGGTTAGATACCCTCTACCCATGAATACGACTTTGAGTTTTGCTTGTTGTTGTAAAATATATTCTGCTTTGAATGAGAATGTTTTACTGGTATTATATGCAAAATCTACATCAAACCACTGTCTTCCAGATTTTAAGTAATTATGCAACGCATAGCCCCTAAAATCATACCAATCATAATAGTCTGTGGTTGTGGTATAGGTACTGGGTTCTTGTGATGTCTTGATCGTGTTGTCAAATCCAGTATTCACATCCGAAAGGAAATAGTAAGCTGTGTCGCTATAATCATGTTCTTTAAGAAGGAACATTTGTGCTGTGCTATCATAATACCAGACATTTGCACCCTTGGCAAAGAAATAAATATAATTGTTTTTGTGCATGATAGCATTTTCTACAAGGTCATCGGGTGCGTATTGGTAATTGAAGTAGGGGAGTTGTCCAAAATCATTCCCAAAGACACGAACCCTACTGGGATCCTGGAACCCCATTGCCTTTAGGCTATCATAATGTATACGGTATACACCTGTAGCAGGAATGGCTATTTTTACCCAGTGGCCTGATGCCATGACAGAATTTTGTACAAATCGTTTGGTAGATTTTGTCTTCAGGGTATCTGGGCTAAAGGTTATTTTGAGTTTAAACGACTTCAGAAGGTATATTGAGTTGTTTACTTTTTTCACAGGTATAATTTGGATAATTAACTTGTTTTTTCCCCGGGCAGGGAAAATTTGCGTCGTAAGTTTTATATCTGGTGGAATTATGTCGTTAGCTTTTAACTTGTGGGTCTCACTGTACTTAACAAAAGATGTCTGGATAAAAGTAGCTTTAGCAGAAGTGTTTGCAGGAATGTCAATTACTTTTGTATAATATGGCAAGAAATATGCATCATTATAAGTTACACCAGGGAAGCTGAGGTAATAAAATTTTTCAATTTTTTTCCCGTTTTGAATAGGGTATGACTGTACTGGTTGCCAATTTATAATGTCATCAATTATTAACTGGGCATGTGTAATGAGGTGGAGAGAGCTTAAAATAGTTATAACTACTATAATTTTTCTCATACCAATGGGTTTTGTTGTTAAGGCACAAGATATTAATTTTTTACAAAGTTATTATAACAAAGAGTTTATCAATCCTTCTCTAGTAGCTCTGGGTAATTGTAATTATCTGGTTGCAAATGAGCAGGTTATAGGTGTCCAGTATGGGGGAATAAATACTATACGAGCTGGTTTTTCCGGATATTATCCTCGTTGGCATAGCGGTATTGTCTTTGGTGTAGAAAATGAATTGCATCCTGGTAATATTATTAACGAATTTTCGTCGAGATTAGCTTATGTTTATAGTATAAAAATATTGGATAATATAAGCCTTATTCCAGGACTACAGGCTAGTTATGAGCAAAGGGTTTTTAATGTGCGGAATATTGTGTTCCCTTCAATGATAGGTGAACTAGGTAATTTGTCTGGTGTTAATTATTCATCTGTACCACAGAGGAGTTATAGAATGCTAGGAGTTAATGGATCTTTGCTTTTGGTGTGGGGTAATTTTTATACAGGAGCATTGACGGCAAATCTAGTTTCATATAATTTAGGTTATGATGTGCAAGTAAGGAGAGAATTAACTTTTTTGGTAGGTTATGATTATTTTTCTAGTAGTCAAAAAAAATATTCCGGCTTAGTTGTCGTTAAGAAAATGGATAGAGGTATAGAGAGTAGTTTAAGTTTTATTTATTTTTTATCAAAAAAAATAAGTTTTTCTGCTAATGTGTTGGGATATAATTTACAAGCAGGAGTAATATCATTTACAGGTCTTTATAGGTTTAGGGATATTGAATGGCTTTTTAGTTATGGCACTAGTATTGGTCCTATTCTTTTTTCGATGTATGAGGTGGGTTTGCGTTATGAATTTAAATGTAAAAAAAGCAGGCAAAGTACAATAAATTGTCCTGCGTATGAGTTTTAATTTAAAGTTTGAAAGTTAAGTTATTTTTTTCTTACTTTGTTTTTTGATAAGGATTTAAAAGCAATAAAAATACATTATAACTATGAAAGTCAAACGCAGTTTTGCAATTTTTATACTCTTATTGATTGTAGCCTGGACTTTCCAATCATGTAAACAGAGTGGAACTAATTTACCACGTCGGAGTGGACAGTCTGCCAAGACAGGTTGGTATTATAATGATCCAAAGTGGGGAGGATTCGAAGTTATTGATTTTACAGAGCAAGAGACAGGTCCTGGTCTTGTGTTTATAGAAGGAGGTACTTTTGTTATGGGTAATCCAGAGCAGGATATAACCTATTCCTGGGATGCAATGAAACGTAGGGTTACAATTTCTTCATATTATATGGATGAGACAGAGATTTCTAACCTGGATTATCGTGAGTATCTTCATTGGTTAGCTCGTGTATTTGCTGATTATCCTATGGTATATAAAAAGGCTTTGCCAGATACTTTGGTATGGCGTCGTCCATTGGCATATAATGAGCCTTTTGTCAAATATTATTTCCGCTATCCTGCATTTAATGATTATCCTGTAGTAGGTGTTTCATGGGTACAGGCTAATGATTATAGTGCATGGCGTACAGACCGTGTAAATGAAAAATTATTGATTGATGCAGGAGTTATGGATTTTGATGACCAGCAGAGTGGACCTAATAATTTTAATACAGAAGCATATCTGGCAGGCCAGTATGAAGGCCAGACCAAAGGTGCATTGACAGACCTGGAAGGTAATGAACGTCATGCTAGACTGGAGGATGGTATTTTGCTGCCACGTTACCGCCTCCCTACTGAAGCAGAATGGGAGTTTGCAGCTTATGCGTTGATAGGTAATACACAGGATGAGAGAATTTATGGAGGAAGGATTTATCCATGGAATGGACATTTCCTCCGTAATCCAGATCGTGCTTACCGTGGTTTGTTTATGGCAAACTTTAAACGTGGACGTGGGGATTATATGGGTGTTGCAGGTTATCTGAACGATGGTTATGCTCCTACTGCACCTGTTGATGCGTTTTGGCCTAATGATTATGGTTTGTACAATATGGCAGGTAACGTTAATGAATGGGTGCTGGATGTGTACCGCCCACTTTCTTATGTAGATTTTGATGATTTCAATCCTTTCCGCGGAAATGTATTTAAGACTATGGTGCGTAACCGGGATGGTTCTTTTGTTGAGAAAGATAGCTTGGGACGAATGCGTTACCGTTTGATGGGCGAAGATCCTTCAAAATATGGTTCAGACCTGACAGCAGAGGATGTCAAGCATGAGCTTCAGAGGTATAATTACCATAAGGCAGATAACCGTAATTACATGGATGGAGATCTTGCTTCTACTATAGGTCCAACTTGGAACGAAGGAGAAGCCGAAGAATATAAAGGCACAGAATCGATGTATAATTATAAAGGTTTTGATGAAAATCATGCAGGTGCTACATCTCTGATTTCAGATGAGTCGCGTGTTTACAAGGGAGGTAGTTGGAGAGACCTACCTTATTGGTTGGTTCCAGGTACGAGACGCTTTATGGATCAGAACCGTAGTACAGATGATATTGGCTTCCGTTGTGCGATGATACATGTAGGGAAACCATCTTCTTATTAACCAATACAATAGTATTTTTTATACAAAGGAGGTACTTATAGTACCTCCTTTTTTTGTAAATGACAAAACGTCAGTTTTTAGTACATGGTATAACGATTGCAGTAGGAAGATAATAGCATAAAATTTAAAAAAGGATTGTACTATGGTCAAAGAAGGCAAGATAGGTGTAACGACAGAAGATATATTTCCCATAATCAAACAGTTTCTCTATTCAGACCAGGAGATATTTTTAAGGGAACTAGTGTCTAATGCAGTGGATGCCACACAGAAGATCAAGGCCTTACAGCGCACAGGAGAGTTTGACGGGGATCTTGGAGATTTGACAATAAAAGTAAAACTTGACAGGGATAAGGGC
>JALWNS010000129.1:0-19296 GCA_027083655.1 Bacteroidales bacterium
TGCTTACGGCGACCAGTGCGAAAAGTGCGGTACTTCGCTCAGTCCCGAAGAGTTAATTAATCCCATCTCTGCCCTCACAGGAGCCAAGCCTATTAAGAAAAAGACTAAGCACTGGTACCTGCCATTGAACAAATACGAAGATTTTATCCGTGAGTGGATACTCGTTGGCCACAAGCACGACTGGAAAGAAAACGTCCTTGGACAGGTAAGCTCATGGCTCAATGCTGGTCTGCGGCCCCGCGCTGTGACCCGTGACCTGGATTGGGGTGTGCCAGTGCCGCTACCAGAGGCCGAAGGTAAGGTGCTATACGTGTGGTTTGATGCACCTATTGGCTATATCTCCATGACCAAAGAGCTCACAGCTGATTGGGAGAAATATTGGAAAGACCCAGAGACCAAGCTTGTACACTTTATTGGCAAGGATAATATAGTGTTCCACTGTATTATTTTCCCTGTCATGCTCAAGGAAGAGGGCACGTTCATTTTGCCGGACAATGTACCTGCTAATGAGTTTCTTAACCTTGAGGATAACAAGCTCTCTACTTCAAAGAACTGGGCTATCTGGCTGCACGAATACCTGGAGGAGTTCCCAGGCAAACAGGATGTCCTTCGCTATGTCCTGACTGTCAACGCTCCAGAGACAAAGGACAATAACTTCACATGGAAAGACTTTCAGCGCCGTAATAACAAGGAACTTGTTGGCGACCTGGGTAACTTCATCAATCGTGTGCTTGTACTAACGAACAAGTATTTCAATGGCCAGATACCTGAGCCTGGTGAGTTTACTGACTATGACCGCCAAACAATAGAGGAACTGAAGCGTATCAAAGAGCTGGTTGAAAAAGGACTGGAAACATATCATTTCCGCCAGGCAGTAGGCGATGCTATCAATTTTGCTCGTGTGGGTAATAAATATCTGGCAGAGACAGAGCCATGGAAGCTATGGAAAACAGAACCTGGGCGTGTCAAAACAATTCTTTACCTGGGTAATCAAATCATAGCATCACTTTCTACGCTCATTGAGCCATTCCTGCCGTTTTCTGCACAGAAAATCCGCCGCATGCTCGCTATAAACGAGCCTATTGCATGGGATGATATTACCCGTACTGACCTGCTCAAACCTGGCCACCGGCTAGGCAAAACAGAGCTTCTGTTTGAGCAGGTTAGCGATGAACAAATCGAAAAACAACTTGATAAACTAAAACAAAAATCTGCAACCATGGAAGAAAAGAAAAACCTTGAACCGTTGAAAGAACAAATCACCTACGACGACTTTGCAAAGCTTGATATACGTGTAGCTACTATCAAAGAAGCCGAAGACATTCCAAAATCCAAGAAACTGCTGAAACTTACCGTTGACACAGGCCTCGATGTGCGCACAGTACTGGCCGGTATAAAGGAACAATACAAGCCCGAAGACCTTGTAGGTAAAAAAATCGTTATTCTGGCCAACTTGAAACCGCGCAAAATGATGGGCTATGAATCACAGGGTATGGTCTTGATGGCTAATGACCCTGATGGCCGTTTTGTCTTCATAGTGCCTGATCAGGACGTAGAAAACGGAAGCTATATCTCATAACACATGGAAATAAGAAAGCTTCGGCGACGGGTACTGGTATCCGTCGTCGCACTTTTCACTATTGTATTGACCGGGATTACAGGCTACATGCTCATAGAGGGTTATTCGTTTAAGGATGCCCTCTATATGACCGTGATAACTATTTCTACAGTTGGCTTTGGACTGGTACATCCTCTTACGCCTTTTGGTACGTATTTTACTGTTTTTCTGATCATTATTAGCTTTGTTCTTATTGCATTTGTATTACAGAGCCTTATATCTATCCTTATTGACACTGATTTCCGTCTTTTTATCAAACGCCTGAGAATGGAAAAACTTGTTAGACGCCTCAAAGACCATGTCATAGTATGTGGCTATGGCAAAAACGGACACCATGCAGTAGAAGAGTTGCTATTGCATGGGGAAATTGTGGTGGTCATCGAAAGAGACCATTCTGTCATTACGCAACACGAATTTCACAAGAAAGAAAACCTGTATTTTATCGAAGGAGATGCTACTGATGATGATATTCTACAGAGTGCAAATGTGCAAAAAGCCAAAGCTCTTATAGCTACATTGCCTACAGATGCAGATAATGTATTTGTGGTGCTATCGGCCAGGGAGCTTAATCCTTCCCTATTGATAATTAGCAGGGCAAGTGATGAGCAATCAGATTCCAAGCTGCGGCGCGCCGGAGCTAACTTTGTTATTATGCCGGACCATATTGGCGGTCACCGTATGGGCAAGCTAGTCTCGCAGCCTGACGTTCTCGAATTCCTTGATTACATAATGGTCAAGAGCGGTAATACAGTCAATATTGAATCAATACCTTGCGAAAAACTACCACGCGAATACATGGGCAAAACAATAGGAGAACTGGATATTCGCCGCAATACAGGTGCCAATGTCGTCGGTCTTAAGCTCAACGATGGAACATATATCTTCAACCCTTCACCAAATGAACGAATCGAGCCAGGAAGCCGCCTTTTTGTACTCGGCACACCCGAACAAATCGAAAAACTTATTAAACTTTACAAAAGCTAAAAAATGGATAAATCTCTAATTCGCTCTCTTAATGGAGCAGTTAAGTTATTATTGGACTTGCTTATAACGTTTGTCGTTTTCACAATGAGTTTTGTTGTACTGCTTTTTCTGGGTAAGGAGATCTTCAATGTGCCATTGAAAGAGTTTATCTCCTCTGCATTATATATTGACAACGTTGGAGCTATCCAGTATCTCGTTGTGATACAATCGCTTAGCCTCTTTTTCTTTCCTGCATTGGCTATAGCATGGTTTTTCTCCAGACCACGGGACTTTTTTTATTTAAAAGAAGATGTCGGACTAAAGAGCTTTGTGTTAATAATTGTGTTAATGGTTGTTGCTCAGGGCGTTGTCAATATACTTGCTTATTGGAACTATAACATACATTTTCCTGATGCTTTGCGAGGATTAGAGTTACAACTTAGAGAAGTAGAAAAACAAGCCCAGATTATAACAAGCCGTATATTAAGCGGCACAAGCTTAGGACAGCTAATAATAAATGTTATCGTCGTTGCCCTGGTACCGGCTATTGGCGAGGAGTTGTTCTTCCGTGGCGTATTGCAACGCCATCTAAAAGAAACTTTCCGCAACGCACATGTTGCAATCGTGCTTACTGCCCTTATTTTTGCCTTTGCTCACTTCGAATTCTTTACATTTTTGCCACGATTTTTATTGGGCTTAATACTTGGCTATATTGCATATTGGTATAAGAATCTGTGGGCTCCTATTCTTGCCCATTTCACAAACAACTTCATTGGTGTTATGATTTATTTCGTGAGCCTCAGGCAGGGCAAAACAGTAGACGATCTCACACAGGTACAGAAGCCAGCTATTTGGTTATCTATAGCTAGCGTTATATTACTCACTATCATTCTGTATACATTAAAAAAATGGTCAAATGGTAAAAGTCAAAATCGTTAACAAATCATCCAATCCACTGCCTCATTATAGCACAGCCCTGTCGGCAGGTATGGATCTTAGGGCTAACCTCAAAGAACCTCTAACTCTGGCACCAATGCAACGCGCCCTTGTGCCGACAGGACTTTTCATAGAACTACCAGAAGGCTACGAAGCACAGGTCAGGCCGCGTAGCGGTCTGGCAATAAAGCATGGCATTACTGTGCTCAACACACCGGGTACAATAGACGCAGACTACCGTGGAGAAATAATGGTTATCTTAATCAACCTCTCTAATGAGCCTTTCACTATCAACAATGGTGACCGCATTGCACAAATGGTTATAGCACGCCACGAGACAGCTGAGCTTATACAAGTAGAGGAGCTTAGCGACACAGAACGTGGACAGGGCGGCTTCGGACACACAGGGACAAAATAAAAGCAAACACTGGCGTGGCATGGAAATGCTACACCATTTTGCGAAGCAAAAGCAAGGTAGGCGAGGTAGCATGGCAAAAAAGAACTGCAGTTTCATTTTGACGCTAAGGGTGCCACGCAGCCTTAACGGTTTTAATTTCACCACAGATTTCCCAGAGAGTCACAGAGTTTTCATTCCTAGACGAAGGGCAACGGTCATGCGATGACTCCTAGGAGGCTCAAAGCGCTGGGGGCTCGCTGGCAACACTACTTTTTATCAAAAAATAACTCAAAGCGTATCACAAAGTTGCACCGCGACACGAACCTGAAGTTGCCTTATAAATACTTCCTTTGCGGTCACTTTTAGAGTTTTTGGGGTTCTAATCTTAACCGTTACGAAGCTACAATCGTGCACCACATAGCTTTTCCTTAAAAAAATTAGAAAAAAAGAGTATTTTATTTGAAATTCTGAATATCTAACTATCTTTGCATTAGAACTTAAGTCAGGAAGAAATGTTTTCTACCACGAGTAAATACGCAATAAGAGCTGTTCTTTATCTAGCAATGTTGGATAAGAAAAACGACAATCCAGAGAAGGTTTTAAAGGTTGGGATAAAAAAACTTGCAGAGGATTTAAAAATACCTACATTTTTTCTGGGTAAAATCATGCAAACACTTGCTAAAAACAAGATACTCACCTCATACAAAGGGCCCAATGGTGGTTTTAGCTTTAACAAAAACCCGGATGAAATAAGCTTATTGGACATCGTACGTATATTTGACGGAGACGAAGTTTTTAGTTCATGTATTCTTGGTCTAAACCTGTGTAATCATGAAGGTTTTAAAAAAGAAGACTGTCCTTTTGCACAAGATTTAGATGTTTGCGTTGACCGCATTAGCCAGTACCTGAACAACACATACGTGGGCAAAGTAGCCAAATCACTTAACAAGCTTGATGATATTTTTATGATATAGACCGATATATCCTCCTACAAGATTCATCAAAAAATCAAGATAATCACCAGTGCGGTAGGTAGTAAGCACACCCTGCCCTATCTCTATCAAGGCACCTAGCAGAATAATATACACAGCTGAAATGCGCATATTACTATCTTCTTTACTTAGTAGAAAGCCCAGCACAAAGTAGAGGACAAAGTGCTCAATCTTATCAGCGTATGGTATAAGATCTGGACCAGTACGTTCGGGCAGGCGTATGAAGGAGAGTATTATAATTACAATAGTCCAGATTAGTGTCCATCTGTGTCTGTAAATAAACATTTTTCCACTAGACATAACTCTCAATATTTCAAGTATTTGTCAATATCACTACCGTTTCTTTTCTTCAGTTTGTAGCTTACATTAAACGCTGGCATTATACTATATTGCTTTGTGCGTCCAGAAATATCAGCTATATATCCTGCTGCTATTGTGCTCCGTTTATTAAACCCAAAACCAAAATAGAAGAAAGTAGTATTCTCCAGGAACATATCATCCTTATGCACTTTTATCCATTTTACAGTTGTCGAAAGATTTAAATTATTCAAGATCTTAGCATCGTAGGTCAATCCAAGATAATAAAGGTATTTGTTCTTAAAAGTTGATGAGGTAAGGTACCAGAAAGTATTTTGCGGGAGGACAATGGTCGAATCAGAGCCAAAGGTATTGCGCAGACCAGCTTTTAGATTGATTTTATTGCCTGTGTAATTACATACTTTACTGGCATTGGTATAGAATGATAGTATAACTTCGTTATTCATAGTCAGGTTAGGCCGCAAAGTTGGCTGCAAAGGCTCTATAAGCCCCATGCGTCCTAGAAGATTAAAGCCCATGTGAGGAAAAACGACAGAGTGGACCGAAGTAAGCCCAAACTTCAAACTTTGAAAAAATCCTTTTTTGTGCGTTTCCTTATATTTGTCCCATAACTTAACCTTGGCCTGGATATTAGGCATCACAGGCAAAAGCACAAGCTGTGAAGCCACCTGTATACGGTCATTAAAATTATAACGAGATGTAAATGAGGTGTTTAACAAAAAGTTTCTCTTCTGTGCAAAGTTATCATTACCCACATCCCACAATGGCAAAACATAATTCTGGGAAAGAAGGGGAAAGGAAGCCAGTATAAGCAGAAAAATTAAAAATGTTTTGTTTTTTGTCATCTTCTTCTTATTCTTCTAGGTGTTAATCTATGCCTATTAGCTTTGCCAATTGTTATCAAACCCATACTTAAGGTAAAAACCTGGTTTTTACTGGCAAATTCAGGGTACGGCACATAACCTTTGTAAAGCTTGATGAAGCCTGGTTTATAGCGTAAATCGAAAAACATATCAAAGGTCTCATTAACTTTAAATTGGTATCCAACGCCAAAAACCAAGCCTAAATCAAAAAAACTAATGTCGCGTCCAAAACTATAGTATACACCTTCCAAAGTATCAATGCTTTCTGCCGAATGTATTTCCTGTCGCCATGTAGCAGAAGCAGTACCTGGCACTATATTAACATAACCGCCAAGCTCTGTATAGACCCAATCCCAATTTTGTTTCCATACAACAGGGATATGAATATAATTAATCTTCAATTCTTTAAGATCGCGGTAAAATAAGCCCTGGTAATAATATTCTGTCTTATAAGTAGCTCCCTGCTGCGAATAAAATATACCATATTGGATGTACGTAGATTGATCAATATATAAATCTCGCATTATTCCGCCATAAAAGCCAAAACGTGGTGTGCGTGTATTAAGAGATGTACTGTCTCCTGTGAGAGTAGCCATATTTGCTCCTACAACAAAACCAGTAAATCCTTGTGCCCAAAGACTTGCAGACAACAAAACGCCTAAAAATGCTAATGCTACTCTTTTCATAGTCTTAGAAATGAATATTTTACAAGATAAACGCAAGTACATGAAATTTTGTTTTAAAAAGAGAAGTTTTTTCAAAAATAATTAAATTTGTTAAACAATCATCGCATAATTTGAGGATATGGTTATAAAATTAGCATCTTTTGGCATCCATAATCAACTTTATAAACAAGTAATGGAGGTAAGGAGAAAAGTTTTTGTTGAGGAGCTTGGTTTGGACCCTGAGTATGATTTTGACGGTAAAGACGACGAAGCAGTCCACTTCCTTATGCTCGTTGACGAAAAGCCTGCAGGTTCGGCCCGCTGGCTTGAGACTACAGAAGGCATATTAATAGAGAGGCTGGCAATAATACCCGCATACCGTGGCCTGGGTTTGGGCTCTCTCCTACTCCGTTATGTTGTTAAAGATGTTTTGCCTTCCAAAAAGAATATATATTTGTACTCACCGGAAAATCTAGCAGACTTTTTCCGTTGGAATGGTTTTGAAGTAGACGGAGACAAGAAAGAAATACGCGCTGTACCACATTACAAGATGGTTTACATACGGAAAGACCATGAAAGACAAGGACTACTGAAAAAATTGTTTAAAAGATAAGAATGCTACAAGATGTCAGAAAATCCTATTAAGCGATTATTTGGCCAGACTGCTGTTTATGGGGTGACTACTATAGTTGGGAGATTGTTGAATTATTTCCTCGTTCCCCTTTATACTTATACTTTTCCTCCCGACCAATACGGTGTTGTAACGGAGTTTTATGCTTATGCTGTGCTTCTGCAAATATTGCTCACTTATGGGATGGAAACAGGCTATTTCCGTTTTTCGGAGAAAAATTACGAATCTGACACTGTTTTCTCCACTGCTTTTACTTCGCTCATGACCACTTCGTCCATTTTTATACTTCTGGTTTACCTGTTCGCACCACAGATAGCATCAGCCCTCGGCTATGCCCAGCATGTGGAATATGTTGTTTACTTTGCATTTATACTGGGCCTGGATGCTGTTTCAGCTATTTTCTTTGCCCGTCTGCGGCGCCAGAACAAAGTGTGGAAATTCGCTTTTTACAAAATCTTGAATATTTCCCTGAACATTGGCTTCAATCTGTTCTTTATTCTTTTGTGCCCATACCTGTACAAGCACAATCCTCACAATAGCCTGTGTATCCTGTACAACCCCAACGTTGGGGTCGGCTATATCTTTATCTCAAACCTGATTGCCAGCACTGTTACATTCCTGGTTTTTATCCCTTCGTTGGTAAAAATTAAATATAAATTCGACTACCGCCTGTGGCTTAATCTTTTGGCTTATTCTTTACCATTGCTTATAACAGGCCTGACAGGTGCGATTAATGAAGTAGCAGACCGTATAATGCTCAAATTCCTAACTGTGGTACCGCCAGGAACGCCCAATCCCAACGATTATGTCATGTACCAGATCGGAATATATGGCGCTAATGCCAAAATAGCAGTCATAATGATGCTTTTTGTACAGGCGTTCCGCTACGCAGCAGAGCCGTTTTTCTTCTCTTATGCAAAGGAAAAAGACGCCCACCAGGTTTTTGCAGATGTTATGAAATACTACATGATAACTGCCTTACTAATCTTTCTTTTTGTGGAGCTTTATCTGGACTTTGTGCGCTATTTCATAAGTCCAAAGTATTTCGAAGGATTAAAGATTGTGCTTCCTATGCTCATTAGCCGTATGTTTGTTGGTATCTTCTTCCTGTTGTCTTTCTGGTATAAGCTCACAGACAGGACACATTACGGTATGGTCATTTTCTTGATTGGTTCATTTATAACAGTTGGAATGAACTACCTGCTTATCCCACGGATAGGTTATATGGGTTGTGCCCTCACCAGTATGACAACATATTTTGTTATGGTCGTCATATCATATCTGTGGGGTAGGAAATATCTTCCTGTCAAATATGACTTTAAATCAATTGGTGCATATATACTACTAACTGCAGTATTATTCCTTGCTTTCAGGTATCTGGATAATCATTTTGAACTGAGTAGCTGGATGCGCCTAATCATTGCTACTACTTTTATTGGAATATACTCTGCCGTTGTACTAACCCGTGAAAAGCTTTGGAAAGCATTATTAAAATACCTTCCGGCTATGCGCTAACAATCGCATAAATCTCGGAATTGGCTACTATGTTTTTTTACGTAGTATTCCAACAACTGTTCGTACCAGCGCATTAAATCCCTGAGCAAATCATTCTGAGGGTTAAACACGTGGTTGTCAATGGACTTTATGGGCAAAATTTTTCGTGACGTACCTGTGAGGAACGCAGCATCAAAGCCTCCCAGATCATCATAATGGATTTTTGTTTCTATTACATCGACACCATGATCTGTAGCTATTTCTATGACATTACTCCGTGTAATGCCTGGTAGTACATCTTCCAGGGCCGGGGTCAACAAATTTTTATCCTTATCAATAAAGAAAATATTTGACCTGCTTCCCTCTGTAATAAAGTTTCCATCATTCAACAAAACCACCTCATAAATATCCCGGGACGAAATCATCCTCTCCGTAGTCTTACGCAGACTGGGCTGATAAATCTTTGCATTAGGCATAAAACGGGTAGCATTGAGACTGACCGTGCGTACTCCATGATTATACTGATCTGGTGTTGGAATGGGCACAGTTGTGAAGAACAATGTTATAAAATCCTGCGGAGGTGAAAACAAATCATTGTTAAAAGAGATGAGAATCTTGAGATGATCCTCTGTGCGGACACAATTTTTGCGTATCACAAGCCGCATCTTCTCAACTATCTGTTCGTCACTAATCCAGTCATCCTTGCCTATCAGATGCAAACTATTTTGTATCCTTTTCAAATATTTCTCCAGAAATAAAGGAGTGCAATCCCTCACCTTCAGTAATTCGTAAATCGTTGTACCATGGTTAATTATCTCCGGGTCAAAATCCTTTGTTTCCAAAAACTTATCATTAAACAAAAAATATTGATGCTTTATCCGGTCCATATTTACTGGGCTATTTTTCTTACAAATGTAGAAAATCACACTAATAAAAAAAGGTCAATCCCTGTGGGATTGACCTTTTTTAAAACATAAGAAAAACCTTACCTTATCTTGAATACAAAACGTGCCAGGTCATTCCACATAGCAAGTATGAATAGCAAAAGAATTATAAACATACCAACCATCTGGGCATATTCGAGGAACTTATCACTTGGACGACGGCCTGTTATAATTTCCCACAAGGCAAATAAAGCATGACCACCATCCAGACCTGGTATAGGCAAGAGATTAATTACTGCAAAAACAATTGACAGAAAAGCAGTTATTGACCAGAAATACTGCCAATCCCACGCTTTTGGGAAAAGATTGCCAATGGTTATAAACGTACCAACAGACTTATAAGCCTTTGTCTTTGGATTAAATATGAGTTTAAACTGCTTTAGATATGAACCTATCTGGTTAATAGTGAGTTTTATTCCTGCAGGTATAGCCTCAAAGAAAGAATAATGCTTGGTCCGGACAGGATAATATTTTGAAACATCAGTATCTGTCAACACACCAAGATAGCCATCCTTGGACAGGTGTACAACAAAATTCAGAGTATCATTACCACGCAAAACAGTAACATCAACAGGCTCGCCTTTGTGCTTACTGAGAATAGGACGTGCCTGGTCAAAATATTTTATAGGCTCTCCTGCAATGGAAATTATCTTATCACCTGGTCTGATACCTGCTTTATAAGCTACAGACTGGGCAGTATCCAGAAAACCAGCTACAACAAAAGGCAAACGTGGACTGAAAAATGGTCCATGCTCTATTACCCTGGCAATATCCTGGTTAGAAAGCACCAGGTCAATGGTATCATTATTACGTACAACCTGCAAGCTATGAGGTTCATCCAGTATAAGGTTTACATATATATCACGATAACGTTCTACCTGCTTGCCATTGACACTTATAATCCTGTCCCCATTCTGTAGCCCTAGCTCCTGCCCCAGAGAATCAACCATTACCTGCTTAACCTCCTGTGCTGGGATATAGTCTGTACCCCAGACCGCTATTATGCCAATGTATATGATAAAAGCAAAAAGCGTATTCATAATAATACCACCGAGCATAATCAACAACCTCTGCCATGCTGGCTTAGAACGGAATTCCCACGGCTGTGGCGGCTTTTTCATCTGTTCTTTATCCATACTTTCGTCAATCATTCCCGAGAGCTTGACATAACCACCCAATGGCAACCAGCCTATACCATACTCGGTCTCACCTATCTTTTTCTTATACAGACTAAAACCAATATTGAAAAATATGTAAAACTTCTCTACCCGTACTTTGAATAATTTTGCAAGAATAAAATGCCCTAACTCGTGGACTAAAACCAAAATAGTTAGGCTCAACAGAAACTGTACTATCTTTATGACCATAATCTAAATTTAAAATTTTTGTGCAAAGCTATGTAAATTATTGCAATTTATTGAAATCAATACGTAATTGTCCTAGACGTTTTTCAAAACTATGTGATTGTGAGACAGGTACACTAACCACCATCTGGCAATCAGTAGTATAATTCTGTTCCTTTATCTTACCTCCTGCTTTCTCTACGGCATTCATAATAATGCTAACCTGGTTGTATTCACACCTGATCTTGTAATCTTCTGTGATTATTTTCTCCACAATCTGGGCATTTTCCAGTGCATCACGGGCTGCAGTACTATAAGCATTAATAAGGCCAGGTATGCCCAGTTTTTTTCCACCAAAATAACGCACCACAGCAACCATTATATTTGTTAACCCCAAGGACTGTATAGTACGCAATACAGGCGGTCCTGACGATCCTGACGGCTCGCCGGCGTCGCTTGCGCGTGCATTGCTACCATCTTCACCTAGTACATAAGCATAAACAATATGGCGGGCATCATGATACTGCTTATGGAGATGCTTGAGAATATCTTTTACCTGCTGCTCTGTCTCTACTGGATAAGCAAAACTGTAAAATTTACTACTTCTGTCCATGAAATAGCCTTGTGATGGCGAAGCTATTGTCTTGTATTTATCAATCATTTGCTCTGTGGTTTTGACAAAATCTCATCATAGGATTTTTTATCAAGCATAAGATCTATAGCCTTATGGTAAACAGGGCTATATGAATTGTAAAAATCAAAAGCAGAATCTTGCACAAAGCGGCTCTCAAGCAAATTGTATTTGAGGCTAAAGATATTATAAAATTGGGTCTTAACACCCAGGACTGTGTCAGCAAAATTACTTATCTCACTGACTGTCTGCATGTCGTGTATCTGTTGGCCATAGCTGCGCAAAACTTTTATGGACATCAACACTCCACCTAATGTATTAGATGTCAATGTATCCTTGACCCAAATATCAGGTATTACTCCTCCACCTCCATAGATCTTTCTGCCATTTTTTGTGTAATAAATTTGCGTAGAATCAACACTTAACGAATCATTCATGTCCCTATCTGTGAAATAATAAGTATCATAAGGACGTTGCAAGCATCTGCCACTAGGAGTATAATATTTGGATGTGGTTAGCCGCACAACAGATCCATCTGGAAAATGATACTCTGATTGCACCAGCCCTTTGCCAAAAGAACGGCTCCCTATGATTACACCTCTATCATTATCCTGTACTGCGCCGGCTATAAGCTCGCTTGCAGATGCTGTATGCTCATTAATAAGCACTACCAAAGGCAAGTGCAGAAAAGAACCATCTTTCTTTGTGTAATACCTCTCTTTTATCTCTTGTTTGCTTTTGAGGTAAAAAAGTAAAGTATTTCTCGGGAAAAACTGCTCAAGAATCTCTGTACTGGTAGCCAACATACCTCCTGTATTATCACGCAGGTCTAAAATCATTCCCCTGGCTTGCCCATGTTTGCATTTTTCTGTTATCTCCATAAATTCGTCGTAAGTATTCTTACCAAAGGAGATAATCTTAACATAGCAAATAGAATCTTTTGTCATTCCACCGAAAACTGTGCGTAGCACAAGGTCTTTTTTCTTTAATTCCACTGTAAACTGTGTGTCTGTACTCACCCGCTTTATATCCATCCTGAGCTTTCTTGTATGTGCTATAATATTGATGAGATCATCTGTGTTATATTGGACAGTAGAATCACCATTTATTGCCATTATCATATCACCAGGGATAATCCCTGCTTCTTGTGCAGGACTATTGGGTAAAACTCTAATAATAACAGGTGTATCCAGGTAGGTTTTGTTAAAACTTATGCCTATACCTTGGTAATGTCCCTGTACCTCATAATCAACGCTTCTGTATTCGTCCTTTGTAAAATAAGTAGAATGCGGATCAAGTTCCCGTAAGACATCTGTAAGTACAACATTTACAATACTATCTGTATTGACATGATCTACATACCGTTCATTTATTAGACGGATCAACTCTAAAATCTTGTAGGTTTTTGTTTTCTTGTAAATAAAAGGTATAGTATCACTAAAAAGGTAACTCATACGGCCTAGGAACAAGCCCAGAGCTATAGCCGAAAACACTATGAGAAAAAAATGTACTTTTTGTCTATTTGGTTGAAACATTTTCTAGCTTTTTTCCATCTATTTTAACTGGTTCGCCAAAGTTATAAGTTATTGTATAAATCAAATAACCTTTATCTGTGTAATAATACCATAATCCATTCTTTTGACCTGATATATAACGGCCAGTTTCCTTTATCTTACCATTTGGATAATAACATTTATGCTTGCCTTCACGATAGCCATCAACGTAGTTGTCTATACACATTAATTTTTCTTCGGGCATATAGTAGGACTTCCACTGCCCAGTCCGTCTACCTGCTTCATATTGGCCTACTTCCTTGTAATCACCAAGCTGGAATAACCATGGACCGTCGAGGCTACCCTCAATATAGCTTGCTTTTACTATAGTATCACCCTGCTGCGAAAGCTCAATGTATGGACCATCCAGCAAACCATCGGCATAATGCTCGACAATAAGGATCTGACCATCAGGATAATACCATTTCCATTCCCCCTGTGGCTTGCCATTATGATATTCCCCCTCCTCCATCAATTGTCCGCTTCGGTAATAAAACTGCCACTTGCCTTCGCGCTTATCTTGTTTATAATGTCCTCTGGCCAAGATATTTCCATCTTCATAAAACAAAGTCCACTGTCCAACCTTCTGACCCGTCGAATCAACCATTCCCTGTCCTATCTTAATTCCCAAATCATTGTACCACACTGCTTTTACCAGACGCCCCGTGCTATCATAATACTTATGAATGCCAAGGGGTATTGTATCAGAATAAGCACCTGTATGTTTTATTTTACCATTATTGTAATATTCTTCTACAAAGCGTAAGTTTCCTTTTTCCTCTTCTTTGACGTTTGCTTGTTGAGTTTCTTTTATGGGTTGGCCGTTTCGATACCGAACATATTTAACAAGTGCACCGTATTCTGAATATTCTTTGTAATAACCATTTAGCTTACCATGACTATAAGTAGCCTCCCATTTTAATTGTCCATTTGGATAATATTCCCGCCACAGGCCATTGCGTCTTCCCAATGAGTCGTAACGGTTAATAGCAATTGACTCTATAGGATTTCCGTACCGGTAAGTAATAATTGTTATCAACCTGCCGTCAGGCGCGTATTCAAACACCTGGCCATGGATATAATTATTTTTATACTGAACTTGCCTCCATAATTTTCCATCAGGATAATAAAAATAACCAGCACCTTCGCGCTTGCCGTCCACGTATAGGACTTTTGACTTTACGGCATTGCTTATGTATCCACTATCCTGACGCGTATAATAAGTGTAATACCAACCATTTTTCTTGCCCAGGTAATAAGTTATTTTCTTGGTTGTATCCCCGTGCTCATCATAGAATACCCAGATGCTATCGAGCAAGAAATTACGCCTATTACCCTCAGATTTTTTCTGTCCATTGGGATAATAATTAATCCAATAGCCATCTGGCTTACCATCTCTCATATAGCCTTCACTGGACTTTACACCATTAGGATAATAAAAAACATTATACCCATTGGGGTTGACCCTGTTTGTTCCAACCTGTGCCCATATATCCGAAAATAAAAATAATAGCAAACTTATTATGAAAATGCGCCTAGTCATAGTAATTTATTTTTTGTATAAAAGCACCTTGTGTTATAACGTCATAAACCTGCAGACCAATACTATCTGCTTGCTTTTTCCATAGCTTTGTACGAAACTGCCGGCATGATGACATAAAAATTATTTGTCTAAAGTTAAAAAATTCTGACACTTCTCTCATGTCTGTATAAACATTATTTCCCAGCATCAAATAATCAATATCCAGCTTTTTGTGTGTTGTGTTTTCCAGAATATTGCGGCTCTCGAGTATAAAAATCTTTTTGTTTATAAATTTCATTATTTCCCCTTTGACAACCAACTCTTTACCATAATAAAAAACCGTGTCTGAAATGTACAAATGTGTGGGATATGGTAGATGTGCATATCTCCAATAAGGTAGCATATACCGTTCTATAATCTGGGTATTAACTGCTGTATCTGTAAGCAAAACATTCGTTGCAGGAGAGATAAAATTAATTACACTGTGACCCGGAATATTGTAAACAATAACCCTTGGTGGTATTGTCAGGTGGATTTTATTGTAAAAATTAATACCCACAAAAACCAGAACCCCAAACAAAGAAGCAATTAGATAAGAACGTTTTTTATAAACAAACATTAACAAAAGACAAATTAAGATGGTATAAATCAAAATCATCTGGCCGAAAGTAATATACACATGCGACAATGTAGCTCCTGGTAGGTTTTCTGTTATATTTATGGCCTTCAACAAAATCTTGACAAAAAAGTTTAAAACCTTTGCTACTATAGTAGCCAGAGCAGTAAACCGGGCTATAACAAAGAGCAATATAGCAAGATATAAAATAATAGCCGCCAGGGGGATAGCAAACAGATTGGTAAGTAAAAAATAATTCGGGAACTGATGAAAAACATACAGACCTATAGGCATTGTTCCCACCTGTGCTGCAATAGAAACACTTACCAATGACCATAGCCTATTAAACGGCCATGGCAGATAAAAAAGATTATTTAACAAAGGATAAACTGACACTATTCCCACTACTGCTAGATATGACAACCAGAAGCCAACAGAAAATAAATCAACAGGATAAAACAACAACAAGAAAAATGCAGAGGCAGCAAGAGAATTATAAATGTTAGTCTTGTGATGAATAACCATAGACAAACTCACAAGCGAAAACATGAAAGCCGAGCGTCTCACAGATGGAGAAAAACCTGTCATCAAAGCAAAACCCCACAAAACAAATAACACTACAACAAAAGCTCCCCATCTATAACGTGTCTTCATCACGCCACCAAACAAAAGCATTAAAATTCCAAACAAAATACCAACATGCAGACCCGAAACAGCAAGAATATGCATTGCTCCGGAACGAGAAAAACTATGCAAAGTCTCCCTATCCAGAGCCTGGCGGTAACCAAGTGTCAATGCAGCTAAAACTGAATATTCCTTTCCCTTGATGCCATAAAAATGATAAATCTTAAGCAACCTATCCCTGAGCCTTGTAGCTAGCAAGACAATCTTATTTCCTCCTCCATAACCGATTATGCGGACATTTCCACTATCGACAAAACCTGTATAATAAATACCCTTGAGCCTCAAAAAATTCTTATAATCAAACTCATAAGGATTGCCCATATTGCGCACTTCCCGTGCCTTAACCTCAAAAACCACGCTATCACCATAACGCAAATCCCTGGCTAAGCTATCGGTACGAAAATAAATTAGCATTTTACCGTCTACATCTCTGATCTTGCTACTGTCCCTAAAAGCAAAAACTTTTATCTGTGCTTGTGTGGTTTTAGCTCTCACACGGGGAGTATTATAAACTACTCCCATAAAAACCGTCTTTTCACTGGGTATGGCAGGCTTTGCAGGAATAGCCATATCTATTGACTTTATGCCCAACAAAAAGATAATTAAATAAACTGCTATGATGGATAATGTTTGTTTTCTGGCTATAAATGCAATGATTGCCAACAAAATAATTATGACAATTACGATAACTACAGGTATGGAGATTGAAAACTTCTCCCCCACAAAAATACCTACAATTAACACCAAGACCAGAGGCAAAAATGGATACCGGGCAAAGACAGTGTGTCTCTGCCCCATGGTGAATTCAATATTCTGCTTGAGAGGCATAAAACTTATTGTTTACACAAAAAAAATGATTAGAAAAACTTCATAAAATAGAGATAATCAAGCATATCTACGCTACTGGGCGGCATGTTATCTTTTAAATCTACGGCGGAATGGCTTTTTAAAATCTGGGAAGCTACGGTATCTGGACCACAAAGGTTTTTCTACTAATTTAATCATCCAATTCTTTAGTTTAACCAGCCCTATACCAAACACACCAGGGATACTAACTACAAGCCCAAAAATCTTAAAAATAACTCTTTCTCCCATAGATGAGAGCTTATGTTCGACATAATCCCTCCTATTAGCCAGCAACAAATCCGGCAAAGGAATTTTCACAGGACAGACTTCCTCGCACTTACGGCACACAGTACAGGCAAAGCTCAAATGTCCATATTCTTTAAATCCTTTGAAAAATGGGGTAAGTACAGATCCAATCGGACCTGTATAAACTGCATCATAAGTATATCCTCCAATATTCTGATAAATAGGACAATAATTCAGGCAGGCGCCACAACGGATACATTTCAAGGCCAGCCGGTGTTCCTCTCTCTCCAACAGACGTGAACGGCCATTGTCAAATAAAATAACAACCATCCTCTCCGGACCGCTATCCTCTCCCCGGCGCCGTGGTCCCCGTACAATGGAATTGTAAACAGTAATACTCTGGCCAGTACCTCTATTGGCTAGAACTTGCCACATCAAAGATAAATGGCGGTACGAAGGTATAATCTTCTCAAACCCTGCTATTACCACATGCACACGGGGAAAAGAGAAACTCATAAAAGCATTACCCTCATTCTCTGTAAGCGCAATAGCCCCTTGGTCTGCAACAAGAAAATTGGCTCCTGTGATGCCCATATCTGCCTCTACAAACTTCTGCCGTAGATACCTTCGCGTAAACCGTGTCAGTGTTTCAGGATCAGCATCTGCAGGGGTGCCAAACTTCTCATGATACAGGCGGGCAACATCCTGACGGGACTTGTGCATGGCAGGCGTTACTATATGGTAAGGCCGCTCTCCAGCCTGTTGTACAATGAATTCACCCAAGTCTGTCTCAAAAACCTCAATACCACGCTTTTCTAAAAAAGTATTTAAACCAATTTCTTCTGTAGTCATTGACTTGCTCTTGACAACAAGGCGTACTTGCTCCTGCCGGATGATGTTATCGAGTGTCTCCAGCACAGCTTTCTCATCATCAGCTAGATAAACCTCTATGCCGTTCCTCTGCATGTTCTCTACAAGCTGGTCGAGCAAGTCATCAATATTATTCAACGCATAATCCTTGACTTGAGAGGCTTGCAACCTTGCTTTTTCAAAATCTCGAAAACGGGCTAAACCTGCTTCGACAGCCGAAAAATACTTTCCAAGATTATACTGTATCTTTCGTCTATGATCCTGGTCAAAAGCAACTTGCTCTGCCTGCAATAAAAATTGTTTTTTCCTGGTCATGAATTACTTGTTTTGCACAGGTATCTTTTTTACACGGCGCTCATGCCTGCCTCCTTCAAACTCTGCAGACAAAAAGGCATCAACAATCAGACGTGCATAATCAAAAGCTATAAACCTGCCTGGCAGGGCACATACATTTGCATCATTATGCTGGCGTGCTAAACGTGCTATTTCTTCATTCCAACAATAACCTGCCCTTATACCCTGGTGCTTGTTAGCAGTTATAGCTACACCATTACCACTGCCACATACAACAATACCTAAATCATATTCACCTTTTTCTATAGCTTCGGCCAAAGGATGAACATAATCTGGATAATCAACACTTTCCTGGGAATGTGTACCAAAATCAAAAACTTCAAAACCTTTGTCTTTCAAATAATTTTCTAGTTTTTCTTTTAGTTCAAATCCTGCATGATCTGATGCTAATGCTATCTTTTTCATAAGCTTATTGTTTTTTATTAACAACCATTTAGTAAAGAATGTTAATTACTCAGGAAAAAATGTGTGTAAAAACAAAACACGTTTGATGTTCACAAAATATACATTTTTTTCAAGATAGTTATCAAAAGAAATTCCATAGAAATTAACAGCCTAGCTTAACAAAATCTTTATCACCAAAACTCACAACAACATAAATAACAAATGTTGAAAAAGCTCATTCTCCTCTAATATTCAACTATTATCGAACAAAAATACTTTTAGAATTTTGTTAAAAAGAAAATTTTTCTGCAAAATTTATACTTACAAATTTTTTTTTCAAAATTATTAAAGAAATAAGAAAAGAAGAAACAACAATACCTCTTATTAAAATAAGATAAGTGGATAATGAAGGATATAATAGATAGT
>JALWNS010000129.1:19306-24139 GCA_027083655.1 Bacteroidales bacterium
AAATATATAAAAGATGTGGAAAAGTATAGAAGTTACAGCAAGGAACAGATAATCAGTGAGATAAAAAGACTAAAAACAGAAAAAAATGCTATCATTCTAGCCCATTACTATGTTGATGGAGATCTTCAGGACATTGCAGATTATGTTGGAGACAGCCTGGGGTTGGCGTTCAAAGCAAGTAATACAGATGCAGATATAATACTCTTTATAGGAGTGCATTTTATGGCAGAGACTGCTAAGATTCTTTCTCCCGGCAAAAAGATACTTATGCCAGACCTGTCATCTGGTTGTCCTTTAGCTGATTCGCTTTCTGTTGAACAGTTAAAGGCTATGCGGGAGCAATATCCCGACCATGTTGTAGTATCTTATGTAAATACAACAGCCGAGGTAAAAGCCTTGAGTGATATTATTTGCACTTCATCAAATGCAGTTGATATTGTTAGCTCTATACCCGAGGATACTCCCATTATTTTCGGACCTGATAAAAACCTGGGTAATTATGTCAAAGGATTGACCGAACGTGAGATGGTTATATGGCAAGGAGCATGCCCAGTACATTTAAATTTTTCCTATGACAGGCTTGTTGAATTAAAACAAAAATATCCTGATGCTATTGTTCTGGCTCATCCTGAGTGTGATAAGCAAATCCTGTTAAAAGCAGATTATATTGGTTCTACTAGCAAGATCATTAAATTTTCACAAAAGCTGGATGCCCAGAGGTTTATTATCGCCACAGAGCCCGGAGTCATCCATCAGATGAAAAAGGCTAATCCAAATAAGGAGTACATCCCTTTACCGCGTAAGGATAATAAGCAAAGTATTTGTGTAAATATGAAAAAGCATGATTTAGCCAAAGCCTTGTGGGCACTCGATACGGAAATACCAGAAGTTAACCTGTCGCAAGATTTAATTGAAAGGGCTTACCGTCCTATTAAACGTATGTTAGACATATCCGAACAGCTTGGATTAGGAAAGTAATTTTAATTTTTCCCTCAAAACTTTGTGCAGACATATAGTTTCTATAGATATTTTGCTACAAACTAAAAAAGCCCCTACAGTATTGTAGCTTACTGCAGGGGCCTTATATAATTTTTAGAAATCCTTGAAGCCGATAATTTCCCTGACTTCTTTGACTGTTTTACTAGCACTTTCTTTTGCCTTTTCTTGTCCCATTTTGCGTACTTTACGCAGATAGTCTAGGTCATTATAGATCTGCTCATATCTCTGGCGGAATGGCTCTGTAAATTTGATTATGTCCTCGGCCAGCTGGCGCTTGAGATCTACATAGCGGATAGTTGCCTTATTGTATTCTTCGCGGAAATGCTCTACTGTGTCAGGTGTAGAGACTAGCTCCAGCAGTGTGAATAAGTTTTTTATAGGTTCACTCATAGGGCTGTTAGGGCCTTGTGGACCAGCATCTGTGACTGCTTTCATTACCTTTTTACGGATAACTTCTGGGTCATCTGTCAGGTTTATAGCATTCCCTTCGCTCTTACCCATCTTACCTGACCCGTCCAACCCCGGTACTTTTACAAGGTCTTTACCATAAAAGTTAAATGGTTGTGGCTCCTTGAAATATTCTACTCCGTAAATATTATTAAATCTACGGGCAAAACGGCGGGTCATTTCCAGGTGTTGTTCCTGGTCCTTACCTACAGGCACATAGTCTGCGTGGTGTATCAGAATATCAGATGCCATTAAAACGGCGTATGTCAGAAGTCCGGCGTTGACATTATTAGGCTGCTTGCGTACTTTTTCCTTAAATGTAGTAGTGCGCTCTAGCTCCCCTACGTATGCATTCATGTTCATAAGCAGGTAAAGCTCTGCTACTTCAGGTACATCACTCTGTATATAGATAGTTGCCTTCTCAGGGTCGAGCCCGCATGCTAGATACTCACTCAAGACTGTGCGTATATTTTGTTGTAAATGTTCTGGTTTTGGATGTGTAGTTAGTGAATGGTAATCGGCAATAAAGTAAAAACATTTGTATTCCTCCTGTAGTTTAACAAAGTTGCGAACGGCGCCGAAATAATTACCTAGGTGTAAATGGCCTGTTGGCCTTATGCCACTGAGAACGGTTTTCATGATTGTTTTGTTTTTTAGTGTTTAGAAGTCATCGTCGTAAAAGTCTGTAGATTTGGGTTCTACGTATTTGGTTGGTTGCTTAATTTTTCTAACGGGTCTGTTATGTTCATATTTTAGAGATGGAGCCATTAGGGTAATCATGTAATATGTACCTGTTCCTAATACTGATCTGAAGCGGCCATTGACAGGTGCTATTTTCTCCGTTTTAGGTAAAAAATTGGAATAACGGTCAACTTCCCGTATTGTTACCATAAAGACACCTATGATTATCAGATACTTTAACATACCGAAAATTATTCCCCAGATACGGTCCTTTATGTTCATCTCCATCTGGCTAATCTTGTTCGTCACAGAGATTTGAATCACATGTGTTAACCACAACACTACTATAAATGCTCCAGACAAAATCAAAGAAGCAAATAATTCTGCAGTGCGCAGACCCTGAAAAAGAAATGTCAAAAACATCTGGTGGCTAAGGTAAGCTGCCAGGTAAAATCCTAAAAATACAATCAACAGCTCCAGTCCTTGTACAATCCATCCATGTTTATAGCCTTTGTATGCCCCAAAGGCAAGAAAGCCCACAACCAGGATATCAATAAAGTGTATGTTTACTGTTTGGAAAAACATTTTATTCAGTATCAGGTTTTATTTCAATGCCAAGCTCTTCCAGTTGCCCTGGGCTCACCGGTGACGGTGCATCGAGCATAAGATCACGTCCTGCACTGTTCTTGGGGAATGCTATGACATCTTTAATCGACTTTGATCCATTGAAAATAGCTACCCACCTGTCGAAGCCAAAAGCTATACCTCCATGTGGTGGTGCGCCATATTTGAATGCTTCCAGGAGAAAACCAAATTTTTCTTGCGCCTCTTCTTTACTAAGGCCAAGAGCTTCGAAAACTTTTTCCTGTACATCACGCTTGTGAATACGAATGGATCCTCCACCTATTTCCACACCATTAATAACAAAATCATAAGCATTAGCACGTACCTTGCCAGGATCGGTATCCAGCAAGTCTATGTCTTGTTCTTTTGGTGATGTAAAAGGATGATGCATTGCTTTATAACGCTGATCTTCTTCGTCCCATTCGAACATAGGAAAATCAACTACCCATAGAGGTTTGTATATATTTTCGTCAATCAGGCCGAGGCTACGGGCAATCTCCAGGCGCAATTCACCTAAAGCTTTTAAACTTTGTTGTTTAGGTCCAGAAATAATAAACACTATGTCATTGGGTTGTGCGTTAATGTCAGATAGAACATTTCGCAAAACCTCTTCTGTGTAAAATTTATCAATAGAGGATTTGATGCTACCATCTGCGTTGTATTTGATCCAGGCCAGGCCTTTAGCACCAACTTGTGGCCGTTTGACAAAATCGGTTAATTGATCTATTTTTTTGCGCGAGTATGTATCTGCTTTGCTTTCGACCTTTATTCCACCAATATACTCTGCCGCATCAAACACTTTAAAACCATAACCTTGCAGCTGCTTTGTCAGATCGTTTATAACAAGGTCAAACCTCAAATCTGGCTTATCCGTACCGTATTTCTCAATAGCCTCACTATAAGGTATGCGCGGAAATGCTTCATTGAACTCAATGCCTTTTATCTTCTTGAATAGGTGCTTTGCTAGGCCTTCGAAAATATTTATTATGTCGTCCTGCGTCACAAAAGACAGTTCACAGTCTATCTGTGTAAACTCAGGCTGCCGGTCTGCACGGAAATCTTCATCCCTGAAGCACTTTACAATCTGGAAATAACGGTCGTATCCTGCTACCATTAATAATTGTTTGAACAGCTGGGGTGACTGTGGCAAAGCATAAAAGCTGCCTCTATATAGTCGCGAGGGCACGATAAAATCTCTTGCGCCTTCGGGTGTTGACTTAATGAGGAAAGGTGTTTCTATTTCAACGAATCTCTGGGAGTCAAGGTAGTTACGTATCTCTTTGGCCATCTCATAGCGTAGTAAAAGTGCACGCTGTAGATTAGGACGTCGCAAGTCCAAATAGCGGTATTTCATCAAAATCTCTTCTCCTCCATCTGTGTTCTCTTCTATTGTAAAAGGTGGTACTTCTGATTCGTTCAGTATCTCTAATTCTTTGACTACAACCTCTATATCACCTGTTGGGATGTTTGGGTTTTTGCTCTCCCTCTCTCTTACTGTGCCTTTTATCCGCAAAACATACTCCCTGCCTAACTTACGTGCTAAATCCATAATATCAGGATTAAGCACATTATCAAAGTAAAGCTGTGTTATACCATAACGGTCGCGTAGATCAATAAATATCACGCTACCTAAGTCCCTGATTTTTTGCACCCAACCAGATAAAACAACCTCTTTGTTTACATCTGCAATTCTTAGCTCTCCGCATGTATGTGTCCTGTACATAAACCTTGTGTTTCTGTAGTTTCTGCAAAGTTATAAAATTCCAGCTGATAAAAAATGCAATTATCGTCACGTAGTTAATGGCTCGTTTTTATACAGTGCTAGAGGCAAGAGTAATTTATTAGTAATTAGGCTTTTTGATTGCTTTCTCGTCAAAAAAAATATTCATGACCTTGACTTTTTTGTATCTTTAAGTAAGTAAACATCAGTGCTATGAACGAAAAATTTTTATCTTTCCTATGGAAAAATAAGTATATCCCAAGTTCATTCGTAACAACTGACCGCAGAAAAATTAAAATTCTAGATTATGGTTTACCTTCCCTTGATTCAGGACCTGACTTTGTTAATGTAAGGTTGATGAT
>JALWNS010000130.1 GCA_027083655.1 Bacteroidales bacterium
AACTAACGCCTGCCCAAATTTTTTTATTGTATAAAATCATCATATTTACGTCAAATTGTAGCTCCCTGGCATCTGACTTAATTAAAACAGATGGTCTTATGTCAAATAACGAATTAGCAGATGTAATATTATAACCTGCAGTGAAATAATAATGTCTAACAAGCCCCACTTGTTGCTCATTACCACCTTCACTAATGAATATAAAGTTAGGAGCAGTTAAGTGGGTCACAGAAAATCCTGAATACAAATTATTATAAATATAAAAAACTCCAAAATTAAAATCCACAATCATACTTCTGCTCTGGTTAGGGAATATAGGCTCTTGTTGGTCCGGGAATTGCCAGTCTACATCATTAAATTGTTTAGAGAAAGCAGAAGTAGACACACCTATACTTAATTTACCCAGTCCTAAATCTATGTGATAAGCAAACGTTAGGCCGAATGTCATATCCTGCACAAAAGCGTAATTATCACTTAACATGATAACACCCAGTCCTGCTGATGATCCCAAAATATCCACCGGGGCATCAACAGAAAAAAGATTAGTCCTTGGTGCGCCTTCAAGCTTGATCCACTGATTATGATTTAATAAATTCACAGAAATATCACCAGATATGCCAGCTGCCGCTGGATTAAAGTACGAATTAACAAACATATAATGGCTAAATTGCGGATCTTGCTGTGCTAATAGCCTTACACCCAGGATTATAAGTATGAATACTAGGGCCTTTCTCATGTTCAATAGTTATTATCCAACAAAGAAACTAATTTTTTTTTATTGTTGAAAGTTTTTTGTATTCCAGTTAATGATTAGTACCCCACTTATATCTTTCAAACTCAAGTCCAAGGTGTAATAAAATCTTGTCAATGACTGTATCTACCAACTGAGCAATATCTTTGGGTTTTGAATAAAACGAAGGGGAAGCAGGAATAATTGTTGCACCTGCTAAGATAAGCATTCTCATATTTTCTAGATGCACCAAATTGTATGGCATTTCACGTGGGACAATTATTAGCTTTCTTTTTTCTTTGAGCATTACATCTGCTGCTCTTGTTATTAAAGAATCCGAGACACCGTTGGCAATACGTCCTATAGTTCCCATAGAAGCTGGGCAAATAACCAGTGCATTATAATCAGATGAACCTGAGGCAAAAGGAGCTCTAAAATCCTGGTCATCATATTGGGTAAATCCATCAAGAGATGGCTTTGAATCAAGCTCCCATTCCCAAACATTAATAGCATTTTTAGAAAAAACAATGGCAGTATGAATGTCAATTTGCTTTAAACGCATTAGCAACCTTTGTGCGTAAATTGCACCACTTGCACCAGTTATAGCTACAATTACTTTCATTTTTTGGCTGGTATTTTAAATTCCAGAGCAAAAGAGGCAGTGTTTGTCCACCAACAAACGCCAGTGGTAGAAGGATAAGAACCATGCCAAAACAGGTATAGGCTTTTCTTCCAGCATTCCCATTCTATTGGTCTAGTAATAGGTAAGAGTCCATACCTGTATGAGGCTCTTAATGTTAAAAAAGAATTCATGCGGTAATTAAACGATAAATAAATAGGATAATCCCAAAAACCGATACCCAGGTCTTCTCTATCTAGATAATATGAAGAGTGGTAATAAGCCCGGTAAATATATGAGAAGCTAAGTCCAAATGTTCCACCAAATCGTCTATATGGATAATAATTAAACCACAGAGGCACCTCTACTTCGTTAATTACTGTTTTAAAATAAGGAATATTTGCAGATGAGTGAGCACCTTTCTGTACCAGGAAAACACCAGATCTGATGCTCCATTTATCGTTCAAAGCATAATCTGCAAAACTGCCCAACTCAAAGCCGACCTTATTATACCCGGAATAGCTGTCTCCATCTATCTGGCTTCCTGCCAGGCCAAACACGAATCCTCCACTAAACTGCTGGCCATAAGCCGAAAGAGAAATCAGACACATATATATAATAATGTGTAGCAGTAACTTCTTTGGTCTCATCTGACAACTGGTTTATGTAATTTTATTTTCATTGTGTCTGTATCAAAACTAGCTAATGCTCCCATGGGCAAAATTGACATTTCTTTGACGTGTCCCAGGGGGAAGCCGTATATAACTGGCCCTTTAAAGCGTGCAAACCTATCTTTGAAAATTTCTACCAGGGAGAAAGTGTCCTCTTTTTTTTGGTAATATTTTTGCCACTGGCACTTGTGAAATATACCTAAAACAATTCCTGCGGCTTTTAACAAGTCCGTTGCCATCAATAGTTGTGTGAGCATACGGTCTATTTTGTATGGAGGTTCTGAGATTTCTTCTATGAATACTATTTTGTTTTTAAAACGGGGTAAAAATCCTGTCCCTATTAGAGAGACAAGTAAGGATAAATTGCCTCCGACAATTGTACCCCGGGCTCTTCCTGGGTTAATTATCATTGGTTCTGGAGAGAAGTTAGTTTTTATTTCTAAAGCCGGGGTTTGAGCTTCAAAGGCCATTTTTTTAAAAAGCGTTCTGGCATATTCATTCTCCAAAGCATTAAGGCTAGTATGAAAAGTAATTAACCTTGTTTTTTTATAAAAAGCCATTTGCAGGGCAGTAATATCACTGAAACCTAAGAATATTTTTGGATTTCGCCGTATTATTGAATAAGGTATAGCTTTTAATAGGCGGGTACTCCCATAACCTCCACGTAAACAGAAGATAGCTTTTATGTCCTTGTTTTTAAAGCCAGAGATTAAGTCTTCTAACCTTTCTTTGTCGGGGGCAGAAAAGTATCCATACTTAGAAAGTGCTATAGGACTCCAAATAGGCTCCAGTCCAAGAGTCCTAACAATATTCAGTAATTTATCAAATTTTTCCTGTGAAACGGCCCCTGCAGGTGCTATGAGTTTAACTTTATCTCCATTGTTTAGATGAACGGGTCGCATCATATTTTTATTAATATTAAAACGGTAAGTCCACTAAGTCAGATAAATAAGAGAAGTCCTTGGTATGCATAGACTTGTCTATATCATTGATAATCTTATAAAATTGTGTTTCTAAAGCCTCTTGCCCGTTAGATGAAATTTTCCCGGCAGGGGAGAATATCTCAATTACTTTAATCATTTCTTTATGTGAAACTTCTTGAATTGAACATTTGTAATATATGGCTAGCATAAAAGCCTCCTTTTCTTCATTTGTCAATACATCTTTATTAAGCACTAGCTCTATAAAATCCTTTTCATAAAGTTTTTGTGCCAGGTCATAGTTTTTACTATATAGCCCAGATTGAGCCATTAAAGGGTTAAAGAGCACACTAATGACAATAAAAATTAAGACACGGCGAGACATGGCTTTATTCAGTTAGTAATGTTTTATATTTGTTTTATTTCAACAAATCTGCCAAAGTTTTACAAAAATAAAAGTTTTAATATTTTTCAACTTTAATACATGATACAGGACAAACATCTGCTGCCTGTCTGTTTTGTTCCCAGGCGAGGTCATCGGTCAGTAAGACCTGGATTTGATTTTTAGTATTTGCACTTATAAGGTCACTCTTTCCGTCCTGTTCGTTCATTTCCCAAAAGTCAGGTGCTACTTCTACACAATATGCACAACCGATACATTTATAGCGATAATGTGTGATCCTAACCATAAGCTTAATTTCTTTTTCCTTATACGTTAAAATTCTATAACTTTGACAAAAATAAGGAAAATTATAAATCATCATACAATGAAAGATAAGCTTCTAGCAGGTTTGAAGAAAGTTCTTCCGCACATTCTTATCATATTTGGATTTGTTCTTATTACTTTCTTCTACTTTTCTCCAGTTTTTGAGGGGAAAGAGCTGCGGCAGATGGACCTGGAGCATTTCAAGGCCATGAGTAAAGAGCAGAAAGATTTATATGAGCAAACAGGCCATTATAGTGCATGGACAAACAGGGTTTTTAGTGGAATGCCAGGTTATCATACATACATGCCAAAGGGCATTAAGCATAATATTTATAGTTTTTTGTTTAGGACACTACGTTTGTTTAATACTTTACCGTACTCTACTGCGGGTATTTTTTTCGTTTACCTGCTTGGTTTTTATTTGTTGATGCTCACGATGCGCTTTAATAAATGGATAAGTGCTATTTTTTCATTGGCATTTGGTTTATCGACATATAATATAATCATTATAGCGGTAGGGCACATAACCAAAGCTTATGCTATAGGTGTAATGCCTATGGTATTGGCTTCATTTATAATTTTATACCGCGACAAGAAGTATCTTTGGGGCGGTTTGGCGGTAGCAGTGTCCCTGGGTATGCAGATAAGTACAACCCATATACAGATTGTTTATTACACAGGTATGCTTGTGGGTATTTATGTTATTTACGAGTTTATTAAACAATGGGTAATTGAGAAAGAGTGGCGGCAGTTTATTTTTGCTTCTATAATGGCGCTTTTAGGGGTGATACTGGCGTTTATACCAAATACAGTAACTTTGTGGACTAATTATGAACTGGCTAAATATAGTATTCGTGGTGGCCATAGTGAAGTAAAAGAACAAACTAAAGAGACAAAAGGCCTTGATAAAGAGTATGCATTGTCCTGGTCATACGGTGTCAGTGAGACATTAACCTTGATGATACCAGAGGTAAAAGGAGGCGAGAGCGATTATTTGGGCAATGATCCTAAGGTAATGGAGAATGTTAATTCACCATTCAAACAATATATAGCACAATCTAGCCGCTATTGGGGACCACAAGTTTTTACTGCAGGGCCTGTATATTTTGGAGCTATAATAATTTTCTTATTTGTCTTGGCAATGTTTATTGTCAAAGATGATCAAAAGTGGTGGCTTTTTGCCGCTACTTTACTTGCCATAATGTTGGCGTGGGGTAAGCATTTTATGCTTTTGACTGACCTGTTTTATTATTATTTCCCTCTTTACAATAAGTTTCGTGTGGTTTCGATGATATTGGTCATAGCTGGGCTAACAGTACCAGTGTTGGCAGCTATGGCAGTTCAAGAAATAGTTAATAATCCTGATATTTTAAGAGAAAAGTCTAAATACTTTTATATATCATTTGCCATAACTGCAGGCTTAGCTTTGTTGATATATCTAGTACCCAAGTTGGCTGGTCCACTTCTTTCCCCACAGGAGCAGGATTATGTCAAGACGTTACTTGCACAAAATCCTGCAAATGCCCAGCAGGTTAAAGCATTTTTTAATGATTTGGAGAATGTGAGGGCGATGATTCTTAAAGCTTCGGCTATACGAAGTTTTCTGCTTATAACAATTGCTGCTCTGGTGCTCTGGGCATATAGTCGTTTTTTCAAGTCATCAACCAGTATTTTGTATTTGGTGTTGGGTCTGTTAATAGTTATAGATTTGTGGGCAATTGACACTAAATACTTGGGCTATAAAGATTTCAAACCAAAGCGCGTATTAAGGAATGACTTTAGACCATCGTTGGCAGATCAATTTATTCTAAAGACAACACAAAAGGATTATCGTGTGTTGAATCTCACTGTGGATCCATTTAATGATGCTATGACGTCATATTTCCACGAACATATTGGAGGTTATAGTGCGGCTAAATTACGCAGGTACCAGGATATTATTGATTTCTACCTGAGGCCATACTCAATGACCATAATACAAGCACTACAGGATAGTACTGTGGATGTAATGCAAGTAATAAGGCCAATGCAAGTATTACATATGCTCAACACCTTGTATATTATAGTTGACCCCAATGGTATGCCAATTGTCAATCCTTATGCTTATGGTAATGCATGGTTTGTTGACACATACAAGTTTGTTAATACGCCAAGGGAAGAGATAGAAGCATTGAACCAGGTGGATTTGAGACGGGTTGCCGTCATTAACCGTAATAAGTACAGTAATGTTAAGTTTCCGGAATTGTCATTAAATTCGGATCCTGAACGGATGATAGTGTTAACTTATTATAGTCCAGATTCTTTAGTGTACCAGAGCCGTTCACGTAATAACGAATTTGCAGTGTTCTCGGAAATATATTACCCAGAAGGCTGGAAAGCCTATATTGATGGTAAGGAGACACAAATAATTAACACGGACTTTATTTTGCGTGGCATTGTAGTTCCTCCTGGTGAACATAAGATTGTTATGGTTTTCAGGCCAGATTCTATATACAAAGGCCGCAAGATAGCTCTAGTGGGATCTATTCTTGTAGTCTTAATGTTTATACTAGCACTTGGTCTTGAATTCAAAAAAAGAAAATAAAATACAGCAATGAAACTCAAATTCGGAGTTGTAGTATTTCCAGGCTCCAACTGTGATGACGATGTTGTATACGTTATAGAGGATATATTAGACCAGAAGGCGGTAAAGTTGTGGCATAAGGATACTGATCTGCAGGGTGTTCATGGTATAATTATACCGGGAGGTTTTTCGTATGGAGACTATCTTCGAGCAGGGGCCCTGGCTAAATTTTCGCCTATTATGCAGAGTATTAGGGAATTTGCAGATAATGGAGGCTTTGTTTTTGGGATATGTAATGGTTTTCAGATTCTATGTGAGGCGGGATTGTTGCCAGGTACCTTATTACCCAATGATAATAACAAGTTTATTTGCAAAAATGTTTATATCAAAGTTGACAACCGTCATACGATGTTAACAAACCAGATAGATTCGGAGTATGCTTTGAAG
>JALWNS010000131.1 GCA_027083655.1 Bacteroidales bacterium
ACACTGGTGTTTGCAAACTAACCATTTAACACTCCAAAACTGAATTTAAGCTATACAGTAAACTTTATTTAAGTAAAATACCCGCATTTCCGATATATCTATACTATTTTATAATAACAAACAAGTAACCAGGCGTTATTGAATAACCAAGGGGTTATTTAACCGTACAATGAAAGTCGAATAATAATTTAAGGACAAATGAAAATATAATGTTAAAAGATTACGTTTTTACATCAGAGTCTGTTTCTGAGGGGCATCCTGATAAAGTCGCAGATCAAATTTCTGATGCACTTCTTGATGAATTTCTCAGACAAGATAAGAATTCAAAAGTAGCAGTCGAGACCCTTGTCACCACAGGTCTAGTTGTTTTATCCGGCGAAGTGTCTACCAGTGCCTGGGTTGATGCTCAGACCGTCGCTCGTGATGTTATCCGCCGTATTGGTTATACCAAGCCACATTACCGTTTTGATAGCGACTCGTGTGGGATAATTTCCACCATACATGAGCAATCCCCTGATATACGCCGTGGCGTTGTGCGTGGTGATTTGCTCAGTCAAGGTGCAGGAGACCAGGGAATGATGTTCGGTTATGCAGTACGCGAAGCAGGAAATCTGATGCCATACTCCATAGAGTTGGCACATTTCCTTTTGCAAGAACTGGCAGAGATACGGCACGAAGGCAAACAGATGCCTTACCTTGCTCCAGATGCTAAATCCCAGGTAACCATCAAATACGACCGTAATGGTAACCCTGTCAAAGTACACACAATAGTTATTTCAACACAACATGATGAATTTATAAAACCTAAGGACAACTCACCTGAGGCCATAGCCCAGGCAGAGAAGGATATGCTCGAGCGTATCCGCTCAGATATTGCCAATATTCTTATCCCACGGGTAAAAGCTAAGCTTGACCCAGACCTAAAGCGTTTCTTTAATGGTGACTTCCGCCTGCTCGTTAATCCTACTGGAAAATTTGTAATAGGTGGCCCTCATGGTGACACAGGCCTGACAGGACGGAAAATTATCGTCGACACGTATGGTGGTCATGGCGCTCATGGTGGAGGTGCCTTTTCGGGCAAAGATCCATCCAAGGTTGACCGTTCTGCTTCTTATGCCATGCGCCATATAGCCAAAAATGCTGTTGCGGCAGGCCTGGCAGATAAAATCCTCGTACAGGTAAGCTATGCTATTGGTGTGGCTGAGCCTGTGGGCTTCTTTGTCAACACTTATGGCACTGCAAAAGCTAAAGACAAGAATGGTAATATCCTCACAGATGCTGAGATAGCAGAACGCCTTTTCCAGATTTTTGACTTGCGTCCGGGGGCCATTATCCAGCGTCTAAAGCTGCTTAATCCTATTTATCTACCTACTGCTTCGTATGGACATTTCGGCCGTACTCCATACACACAGAAAGTCACAGTATATGAGGATGGTAAGCCAGTAGAGAAAGAAGTTGAGTTCTTTACATGGGAAAAATTAGATATGGTAGACGATATAAAGAAGGAGTTTAATCTCTAAATTGTCTGTCTAAAAATAAGCTTTTTATAGCCAAGGCATAAATTACCCGCCAGGCTGTAAATGACGAGGGGGACAGGCGCCAAGCGCCTGTCCCCCTCGTTTTATATTTCGCAGAGCTTAGAAGCTAACCGTAGTTTATTTTATATCAATAATGAAAGGCATAAGAGCCCATGTCTGTGATTTCTGGCTAAGCAAGTCTGCCATTGGCAAAAGCTTGTCTATCCCTGGAATATTGGTTGTCAAAAATTCAGATTTTACGTTCGTGTTCTGGTTCATCAACACTTCGAGCAATGTTTTTTGCTTGGGATATTCTACAATGCTATAACTTGTCAGATTAGCCTCTTTAGCGGCTAGCTCTATAGCAAGCTCGAGATTACCGAGAGTATCTACCAAGCCCAGCCGATAAGCGTCCACTGCAGCCCATACACGGCCCCGACCAATACTATCCACATAATCTTTGTCAAGATCACGGCCCTGGGCTACACGTGTAATAAATCTGTCATAAATGTCTTCTATAGCAGCACGGACATATTCTGTTTTTGTCTCGTTCATTGGTTCGAGCAGGTTGCCCATGTCTGCATTTTCGTTGGTTTTAACAACCTCTGGGTTAATATGTAGCTTGCCGTTTACAAATTTCTCCATATTGAACAAAAGGCCAAATACGCCAATAGACCCTGTGATAGTATTACTATCTGCTACAATTTTATCGGCAGCACAGGAGATATAATATCCACCCGAGGCAGCAACACCACCCATGGAAACAATAACTGGTTTTTCCTCTGCAGTGAGCTCGACCTGCCGCCATATTCTTTCAGAAGCCAATGCACTGCCACCAGGTGAGTTTACTCTCAGGACGATAGCTTTGACATTGGGGTCATCGCGTAATTTCTTTATTAATTTGACATATTTAGAACCAACTATTGTTGGAGTGTTTAGGTTTAATTCTGTAGAAACGTCCACAATACTGCCTTGTGCATATACAATAGCTATCTTATCTTTGCTTGTCTGTGGCATCTTGACTACGCTAGAGGCATATTTATGAATAGATATTGCGTTTAATTTCTTATCAGAATAAATGCCGGCCAGGCTCTTGAGTGTGTCAACAAGCTGGTCGTAATATATCTGTCCATCTACAAACCCGTATTTGACAGCATCGCTGCCTTTTCTGACTGCGAGGTTATCTGCAAGCTGGTTAAGCATATCTATACTTATTCCACGATTTTCACTAGTTGAGTTAAGGACATTTTCCCATATACGTGACAGGAGCAGTTTGTATTGTTCGCGGTTTTCGGGACTCATGTGGTTTCTGACATAAGGTTCTCCTGCAGATTTATACTCACCATGTCGAATAAGGATAGGCTCTATACCAAGCTTGTCGAGCAGGTCTTTGTAATAAAGGATTTGTGCAGCCAGACCTTTCCAAACAATATTACCCGTAGGGACAAGGTATATTCTGTCAGCTACAGTGGACAGGTAGTAAGCTTTGGCGTCGTAAACGTCTGAAAAAGCAATGACAGGTTTGCCGCTAGTTTTGAACTCTTTGATAGCTTCGCGTATTTCTTCTGTCTGCGCCCAGTCACCGTTAACAGTGCGTGTGTTTATAAGAATTCCTTTTATGTGTGGATCGTGGGTAGCAAACTCAATGGCCCGTATAATGCTAACCATTGAAACAGGTCCTTGGTTTCCAAAGGATGATAAATCTTGAACCAGCACTTTATCCTGGATTGGACGCGAGAGGTTAAGAGTTAAGTATGCATTGCGAGGCACCTGTTTGCTTTGTGAACCTGTTATGAGAATGTTTACCATGATAAGCATCCACAAGGCTGTGGTTAACATGCTATAAAGAAACATTCCCAATATTACAGCTAGTGTTGTTTTCCAAAAACTATTTTTCATGTTTAGAGGTTTTTATTTTGGTAATAAATTTACAATTTTTATAAAGCAATTAAGGACAAAAAGGCTAATCATGCAAAAAAAAATAAACTGGAGATTGCTGCTCCTGCCTTTTTCATTGGTATATAGCATCATAGCGTTCGTGCGGAATAAGCTTTTTGATTGGGGTATATTACCTTCCTCGTATGGTGTCTTGCCCACCATTGTAATAGGAAATCTGACTGTAGGAGGCACGGGCAAGACGCCTATGACTATTGCCACGGCTCGTCTCCTGAGCAAGGAGCTCACAGTGGCAATATTAAGCAGGGGTTATAAACGCCAATCCAGGGATTGTCTGCTGGCCGGCGCCCAGGCGTCTTACACACAAATAGGAGACGAGCCCAAGCTAATAGCTTTGAAGACAAGACTGCCCGTTGCAGTATGTGCAGACCGGCTACAAGGGCTACAGATAATAAAGAACAATATGCCAGATACACAGCTAGTTATCCTCGACGATGCTTTACAGCATCGCCGTCTCAAGCCTGATGTAAGTATATTGCTTATTGACTATACTCGCCAGGTTTTCGATGACTTTTTCCTCCCAGCAGGCAATCTGCGTGACAATCTGTATCGCATAAAAGACTGTGATATTGTAGTGTTTACCAAATGTCCTGCAAGCCTTTCGGAGCAAGAGGCACAGAGGCTTGCCCACAAGGTGGGCAAGCCAAAGGACCATGTTTTTTTTACGCGCATAGTTTACCGGGATTTAATAAATTATTTTACGGGCGAGAGGAAAAGCATTGAATCTTTGTTTAAGTATAAAGTGTTTACTATTAGTGGTTTGGCGAACAATAGGCCTTTTGTAGAATTTCTAAGAACCAAGGCAGAAATTGTCCAGGCATACGAGTTTGCCGATCATAAGAATTATAAATTTGCAGAATTACAAAAAATTTTTTATAACTTTGCTCAACTTTACACTGATGGCAAGCTAATTATCACTACTGACAAGGATTTTGTTAAGATTAGTGAGTTTGATTTGCCCGAACAAATACGCACACGATTGTTTGTATTACCCATTGATGTAGAGTTTTTAATAGATTCACAAGAAAATTTTAAACACAAAATATTTGAATTATGGAAGAAAACTTGCTAGTAAAGATCAATAAATCAGCAAATTATCTGAGAAAGGTAACTAATGATTTCTCTCCTGAAATAGGCATAATTTTGGGCTCAGGTTTAGGTTCGCTAGCACAGGATATTGAGCAGGTGTACAGTGTTGATTATGCAGAGATACCTTATTTTCCAGTTTCGACGGTAGATGGACATGATGGAAGATTGATTTTTGGTAATTTAGGAGGTAAGCGGGTTGTCGCAATGAAAGGCCGTTTTCATTTTTATGAGGGCTACAGTATGAAGGAAGTAACCTTTCCAGTGAGAGTGATGAAGTTTTTAGGTATAAAGATGTTAATTGTTTCGAATGCTAGCGGAGGTGTAAATCCAGAATTTCATGTTAGTGATATAATGCTTATCCGTGACCATATTAACCTTTTCCCAGAGCATCCCCTAAGGGGAAAGAATTTTGAAGAATTAGGTCCACGTTTCCCGGAGATGAGTGAAGCATATAGTCATGAGCTTCGCGATCTTTTCAAACAAATAGCCGAGCAAGAGGGTATAGCTATACAAGAAGGGGTTTATGTAGGTTTGCAAGGGCCGACTTATGAAACTCCATCCGAATATGGTATGATACGAGCATTAGGAGGAGATGCAGTAGGAATGTCCACAGTGCCAGAGGTAATAGTAGCGCGTCATATGGGACTTCCTGTATTAGGCATTTCAATTATTACTGATTTGGGTGGGCCAGATATTAAGTTTACCGTAAGTCATGAAGAAGTTTTGCAAGCAGCAACCAAAGCAGAACCACATGTGCGTAAGCTAGTTGTTAAATTTGTTGAAAGAGTACAACTTTAACCGTGCCATTTCGTTATAACTTTTGACAAAACAGGATTTTTCTGTTAAAAAATTTGCAAATTTACTTGTAAAATACTAAAGCGAATTGACTTTTTATTTATTAATTCGTTTATTTGCAAACGATATGCAATTTTTTGACGGGATAACCCTCTGTTAAACATAAAAACCCTTTTCTGGCTATGAGACAGCTTAAAATTTCCAAGTCAATTACCAACCGTGAGAGTGCTTCCCTTGACAAGTATTTGCAGGAGATTAGCAAGTATGATTTGATTTCTGTAGAGGAGGAAGTTGAGCTTGCAAGACGAATTAAGAAGGGAGATAAGGAAGCTATGGAGAAACTTATAAAAGCCAACCTTCGTTTCGTTGTATCAGTTGCAAAACAATATCAAAACCAGGGTCTGAGCCTTCCTGATCTTATAAATGAGGGTAATCTGGGACTGATAAAAGCGGCAGAAAAATTTGACGAGACACGAGGTTTTAAATTCATATCTTATGCCGTGTGGTGGATACGCCAGTCAATTATGCAAGCAATAAATGAGCAAAGCCGTATTGTCCGTCTGCCTCTCAACCAGGTTAGCTCTTTAACAAAATATAAGAAGGCAATACAGGAGTTCGAGCAGAAACACCACCGTAAGCCTACAGAAGAAGAGCTAGCTGAATTACTGGAGACTACAGAGGAGAAAATTAAAAAGACTGCTTCTGCCTCAGGCAAAGCCATATCAATGGATGCTCCTTTTGTAGAGGATGAAGAAAACTCTTTGATTGACATTCTACCAAACGAAGACGCACCCAAAGCAGACGAGACACTGATTCGCGAGAGTCTGAGAGTAGAGATAGAACGTGCTCTCTCTACCCTTACAGAACGCGAAAGGGACATTATCAAGCTTTCTTTTGGAATAGGTTGTGAAGCTATTTCTCTGGAAGAAATAGGAGAGCGTTATGGCCTAACACGTGAGCGTGTCCGCCAGATACGCGAAAAAGCACTAAAAAAGCTACGTAATACATCCAGAAGTAAGATACTTAAAGATTACCTTGGCTAGAAATCTGACAAAAGCACGGTACACGATACCGTGCTTTTTTATAGAAATAAATTTTAAAATTGAGATAAGCCATGAAAAAAAGTATTTTTATCGTTATTGTTTTGTTGATAGGTATCAACTTTGTCTTTGCTAGTTGTAGTAATAAAGGACAAAGCCAGCCTCCACAACAGGCAGAAAAAATCCAGGAGCAAGACAAGTCTCCGATCACCTCTGACCAGGTACAGCAACCTGTGGCTACC
>JALWNS010000132.1:0-8077 GCA_027083655.1 Bacteroidales bacterium
GTCTGACTATCTTCTGTTTAACCTTACCTCCCTTGCGATAGTTCTGTACAATTTGCACACGATAGTGCCCTTTCTTTCCTTGTATTTCCTTCGTCCGTATAAACATACGGCAAAACTAATGAACACATACATCCTGGCCAAAGAAAAAGCAGACTTTTTAATTTGGGCACTACACTTCAACCCCCACTTTGAAATCCCCTATTCAAGCCAAACTTTATCCCAAAAATTCAATTTTACCGTCAAAGTCGGGAAGATTTGGGAAAATTTGACAAAAGGTTGGACAAATATTACCTTCTGACTAACAAATCAATATAAACTGGGAGATGATCGCTATAACCTCCATGGTATCTCATCCCAATATAAGTACGGTAAGTACGGTAGCCAGGATAATCTGGATCTTTTTCTAATAAAAATGGAGAGCTAAAAACAGATACATGATTCAATGAAGTATAGATATTGTTTTTGCCATCTAATAAGGCTCCTGAGACTATTATCTGGTCAAGTATGCCGCTCTCGCCGTGGTAACGGTGGCTAAACTGTCCTTTTTTTTCTTGCAAATAATAAGAAAGGTTATAAATATCACCTGACACAATCTGTTCATATTCTACACGGGGATGCAAACCCTTTACCAGGCTGACATCTGTCGGAAAGTCGTTTAAATCACCCATTATCACTATATTAGCCCGCTTATTTTCTGATATAATGCTATCAATGTAATGACGCAACAGACTGGCAACAAACAAACGCTTAGGGTCTGTCTCCAAATGACCTCCATAACGGGATGGCCAGTGATTTATAAAAATATGCAAAGTATCCCCACTACTTAATAACCCTTTGACATACAGAATGTCACGTGTAGGCCTGCTATCTGGACCGGGAAACTTTACCCTTATTGGCACGGCCGTATCCGGGACAAAACGTCCGGGCAGGTAAAGCATAGCTACATCAATGCCGCGGCGGTCAGGTGATTCATAATGAATAATCTTATAACCAAACTTACTGATTGGGGATCTGGTTACCAAATCCTCCAGGACATGACGGTTTTCTACCTCACACAGTCCCACAATGTCAGGAGGATAAAACCCTCCCACTGCTATAATAACTTTTGCGATATGATAAACTTTAGTCCAATATTTGCTTGGTGTCCAATGTTTCTCTCCTTGTGGAGTAAACTGGTCATCTAGCTTAAGGCTATCATCGTAGGTATCAAAGAAATTTTCACAATTATAAAACATCAAACGATAAGCCTGTGGCCTGTAATAAACCTGGCTCCAAAGACCTGGGGTAAGTATGGCCAAAAAAAATATTACAATTATTCTGCGCATATACAGAGAATTAAAAATCATAAGACAATGATAAGTAAAACTGCATAGGATGAATTACTCCACCTTCATATCCCCATGAAAAATCAAACCGCGTAAAATAACCTAAAATCTTTGTACGTATACCAAATCCAAAACCAGCCACTACAGGTGGGCGCTCCATATCCAATACCACAGTTATTGGAGGTTTGTGCAAATAATATGTATTATAAGCATTACACTCATCTGACGGGGAGCTTCCACACCAGGCAGAACCAACATCAACGAAACCAATCAATTGTAAATTGGACCAGAATGACGAACTTATAGGTTTATTTAGAAGCATTTTAACCAGTGGCATACGAAGCTCTGTATTCATAAGCATAAAAGTTGTACCATTGCGGATATTCTGCTTATACCCTCGCATTGGTGTTGCCACTGCCTGAAAGATGTAATTATTTTCATAATTAATATTAACATCACGGTAAAAATTCTGCGGCTCTTGATTAAGTGGGTTTAACGAAAAAGTGTACCAATAATCTACACCTCCTAAATAATAAATTAGCTTTCCAGAACCAGTATTACTACTACCTGCAAAACGCCATGCAAAAATCATATTACGCCAGATCTCTTTATAAAAACGAAAGTCCAGACCACCAATTACAAGCCAATATTGATCTCCATTAATCTGTTGGTAAGACTCAACAAAGACCTTAGTCCTCACTCCATCATACAGGTTTGTTGCTAGTTTGACTGTATTGTCATACACAAATTCTAGCTTCTCACCCGCATAATACTTGTAAACAGGCTTCTGGTCCAAAGCAAATTTATCTGTGTATAAATAAATTTGCCTATCATAACGGCCCAATAGCGTTGCACGGACAGAAGCTACCTGGCTAAAAGGATATGTAAATCGAGTGATTAATTCATGCGTTATATCTTTTACCATCACATAGTTGTAGCCTTCAAAAGCAGGAGCTTGATATAATGACACTCTGTGATAAAGAATTTGTTTGTCTAATCTTTTACGCAAGTCCTCAAACGAAGCAATATATTCAGTAGAACGCAGATCACTGCCGAGACGAAAACCTGCTAGCAAACGGTAATTATCAAAAAGCTCATTACTCTGGACAACAGAAAAAAGATTAAGCTGTGGACTGAAAACAAACGGCCCTCCATTAAAGGGTTGGTAGGTTTGGATTATCTGTGAATAATCGAAACTACTTGAAGTCTTTGTAATATAAAATGTTGGCGTATACATCCAAGTCTTTCCCCACTTCTTCGATTGGTTACGTTTTCTTGCCTGTTCTTTCTGGTATTGGTAATAAAGTAAAAGCATAGAATCCCTCTCTAGCTCAAGTGTGTAATCATTTATATCTACCAAAGTATCCTTAACTTTAGGAGTGAAATGACTAAAATACGAGAGCAAGCTATCAATCATTTGTTCTCGTTTAATCTTAGCTCTATATACTGATACAAGTTGTTTGTCCTCTTTCTGCCAGAGCTTAATTTGTGCCCGCCGTGTATTAGTAAGTTGTAAACGGTTTATTGGATTGAGCTTCTGGCTATAGGAAGAAAAAAGATAAGTCTTATTCCATAATTTAGTCTCTGATACATGCCTGCCGCGTATAATATAATCATGATCCAGGATGGATGTTGGCATGTTTGTTACAGGAAACATATTCGTAAAATACTTATAATGGACAATAGTGTCCACATAATCTATCACACTATCATAGCTTATTACAAACCTATTAATTATACCATTCGAATCTGATAAGAACACATATCTATCTTTTCCTACACCAAAAACCTGTGTTTCATTACTATAAGGAGTGTTGGTAATCCTCTTTAGCCAACGCGAGCGGCGACGAAAATCATAAACATACAGGTCATAACTCCGTGCCAATGAATCTGCTTGCTCTATTCGTGAAATTCGTTCTAAATATATGTTATTATCACGATTGGAGGAAAAAATAATTTTTCTTCCCCGGTCAATAAACTGTGGGTAAAGGTCTTCATAAGGATCATTTGTTATTTTTTGCATAGCACCAGTGACAGAACTATATACAAACAAATCTACAAAATCGCCTTGCATGGCACTGATAGCCATATAACGCCCATTAGGTGAATAAGCAATGCTTAAAATTTTCGAAACTTGTGGTATTGAGGTTTTTGTAAGCTTATGCGTCTGGATATCATAATCATTAATAAAAGCCACACCTTTTTCCTCAGTGATAAACGATACTACCTGTCCATCCGGCTTCCATACAACAAGCGGATAAGTATAATCCACTATCTCCTCCAGACGGTGTCCTCCGCGAAAGATAACTTTACGTTTTTCCTTATCAGGGTCATAAATAACTATCTTATAGCGTCCGCCCATGTTCTCAACATAAGCATAAAGACCATTCTTGCTACAATATTTGATCTGTGCATAATATACTTTGCTCCGTTGGTGTTTCAGTACTAGCAGGGAGTCAAAACCCTGGGTCTGTTGTACTTGATGGGAGTAATAATCCTTATAAAATTCAAACCACAACTGATTTAAGTCTTTTATCTTAACTCCCAGTACATTATAAAAGGCATTTGACAGGTTTTTGTATATACGTGAAAAATATACAATATTGGGGATCACATCCCGGCCATAGTGGCTTGCAATATATAACCACAGGCTATGCCCAACATATTTAGCTTGATCTCGCTTTATACTATTGAATTTTAACTTCTTCGAATGCACAAACAAATCACGCAAATAATTATCTACCTGCTGGTTATAAGGGTCTGCCAGATATGATGCCAGGCCATCTGTAAACCATGCTGGTAAATTCGCTATTGACGAAGAAGTATAACGGCGTGAAAACGCACTGCCATACAATACTTCCTTGATAAACATCTGGGCAAGTGCCTCTCTTAGCTGGATACGAAATTGCGAAAGATTTCCCTGGTAATAAATAATCACCTTATTGTCCAGTATCTGCGTCGTAGCAGGCAATTCAACACTGACATTTCCAGTAAAAAGTCCAATATTTGTCTGTTTAAAATCTGTAAGGTTATTATATATAATGATAACCAATCTCTTGCGCAACTTTATATCAAAAAAACGCTCATATTCTTTTAAGCTTTGATCTATATATTTTTGGGCAAAATGTGCTAATGTCCTTCCTCCTTTGTAGTAATAAATATCATATTTTGCATAACGGTAGTATCTCCATTCAAAATTACGGTATTGAATACGGTTTTTGCCAAAAGTCATCTGATGACCTTGATAAAACTGTGAATATGATAAAAACACTGTCATCAGGAAACTTATTATCAAAATAACTTTTTTCATTTGCCAAATTTTTACTTTTTAAAAGGCACACGCTCCATTATTGAACGTGCAAGTGTAATCTCATCTGTATACTGGAGCTCATCTCCAAAGGCCACACCGCGGGCTATTGTCGTAATCCTTAAACCATATTTACTCAGACGTTTGAAGATATACATACTTGTTGCCTCTCCTTCGGTCGTTGTGTTCAATGCCAGGATAACTTCATTAATATCACCGCGTTTAACCCTCTCCTCCAGAGTATTGATGTTTATATCCGAGGGACGTATGCCATCTAAAGGTGAGATCAAACCCTCTAACACGTGATATACACCATTATATTGATGCGTCCGCTCTATTGCTAACAAATCATGTATATCCTCCACCACACATACTACAGAGTGATCACGGTGTCCACTTGCGCAAATATCACATATTTCACTATCCGAAATATTATGACAAATCTTACAACGATAAGACTTCTCCTTTAGATCCACTATTGCCTGGGCAAACTGTTTGACCTGATCTGTATCCTGCTTGAGCAGATGTAAAACAAGGCGTAAAGCCGTTTTTTCCCCTATACCAGGTAGCTTGGAGAATTCTTTGACTGCATTGGCCAATAACTGTGAAGGAAAATACTCTTCGAACATCACTTTAGTCGTTTTTGTCTTTATACCAACCTGTGTACATCATATAATTACGGGCATATTGCGAAATTTCTTCCAAAGCCTTTTGCCTATCCAGGGACTTTATTTTTCTTGCTGGCACTCCTGCATACAGGCTAAATGGTTCCACCTCTGTTCCTGGTGTAATAACAGCTCCCGCCGCTATGATTGACCCTGTCCTAACAATTGCATTATCCATGATTATAGCACCCATTCCCACCAGTACATTATCCTCTATCGTGCAGGCATGAACCACAGCATTATGTCCAATTGTTACGTTATTTCCTATTATTGTTGGATATTTCTGATAAGTCGCATGAATAGTCGTGTTGTCCTGTATATTAGTATTCTCTCCTATCCGGATAAAATTAACATCTCCCCTAAGGACTACATTATACCATATACTTGAACCCCTGCCTATCACCACATCCCCTATTATTGTTGCGTTCTCTGCTATAAAAGCAGTTGGATGTATCTGTGGCGTTCTATTACGTACTGTCCTTATCAGGGCCATTGTTTTGTTTTTAATTGATTAGTAAAAATATTACATTTTGCGCAATCGTTCAAATTTTGATGTTTATCAAGTTAATAACCTGGTCAAAGAATTTAGTTTGTCTAAAAAAACATGTAATTTTACATTGAAAATCTAAATCCTAAAAAAGATGAAACGAATTATCTATTTAATGGCCATATTATTATTGATGTTTACAGGCTGTAAGCCCAAGGACACAGGGGAGGACCAAACCATCTTACCTCCTTCATTTACTGTCGAAATACCTGATGCTCTCAAGTCTGACCAAGAACCAGAAGAGAAAGCCCTAACAGATACAACACAGGGGGCCAGGTTATACGAATATTTACGATATTTCATCCACGTCGGCGACAATGCAGCACAGATAGTACAGAATATTATTAATAAAATTCACGAATACAATCTAAGCCAGAACGTTAGCTTTTCCTACACTGGTGACGATGGCCGTGTCAAAAACGTAGTAGTTAAAAGTGATGTTGAGTTTGATGGCCAACAATGGGAATATGGCATGCAAATAACTGATGCAGAGCTGGAAAGCAACAGTGACAAAGGTATAGCTATGGAGGTTTTCTGGAATCTATATCCTGTCGAGGGAATAGCAATCCTCAAACCTTCTTACATCGACCAGGTAAATTATGGAAACTGGGGAGAGGCAATGATTAAAATTCAATATAGTGAGGCTAATCCTTATTTCTACGAAAAATACATGATTGTTAGTGCTACTGACCTGCCTATGGATACTAACAGGTTTGCCGTTAAAAACCTCAAAATGTTCGTTGGACAAAACTCAACCTACGTAGACGTATACGGTAATACGCAACATCCAAATGCCTGGCTCCTAATCCCTGACCACAAAGGTTATGACTGGGCTTTCGTTGCATCTTCATTCCCAACAGAAGGTATAGCACTGGCCCAGGTTGGACTGCCTCCTGATACCCTCAACGAATCAAGCCGCCAGGTTTTATTAGAAGATTATTCACTTTATAAGGTACTAAAAAATGAAATAACCCAGTGGTACTTCGAACAAAATAATGCTTACCCAGACTCCCTTTTGTTAGAACAATATCTAACTGACGCCCAGGGTCCTGCACATTTCAACACCAGTGGTTTTATTCCTTCCACATTAGCCATTAATCCTATGTTTAGGGACCTGGAAGACTTTATCCTGAACCTGAGCCCTTATAATCCGTACGAAATAGCCCACATGAATATCTATTTTGCACTTAACCTTACCCAAAAAAAATAATGTCCACTTAACATACAAAAAAGGCGACGGCTCCGTTTAAAGATATTTTTTAGCAGTGCCGTCGCCTTTTTTGTTCACTTTTTAGGCTATTTTAGCTAAACACATTAAGGTAGACCTGCATGGAACAGACTTTATTTTACGTCTTCCCATATTAGTGCCGCAGCACCTAACACTGCTCCTTTCTTGTCCAACAGGGCAGAAGGCAATATTTTTACTTTACTGCGAAACGCTTTTAAAAGCTGTCTTTCCATCTCTGCCTGTGCCTCTGGAATGATCAAAGGATGGGCATTAGCCACCCCACCATATAGGAAGATAGCCTCAGGATCGTACAGATGTACAAGATCGGCCAGTTTATTACCTAATATTTGTGCTGTTCTTTTATATGTCTCTATTGCTATATAATCACCCTTTTGCGCCTGTAGATATATATCACGTGGGTTAAGCCCTTCTTGTCCTCCCAACTCCCTGTATGTTAACTCTATACCTCTAATAGACACATAGGTTTCCAGGCAGCCCCGGCGGCCACAATTGCATTGCCGACCTTGTGGGTCAACTTGGGTATGGCCGAATTCTCCTGCCAGGCCATGCTGCCCATACAAAACGCGTCCATCCACCACTATGCCGCTACCAAGACCCGTTCCCAAAGTTATAACAGAAAAATGTTTCATATCTTTTCCTGCACCAAAAACCAGCTCTCCATGAGCAACTGCATTTGCATCATTAGTTAATTTCGTAGGGATACCTGTAGCTTCATAAGTCATACGTTGTAAGGGGATGATTCCCTGCCATGGCATATTTGGTGCATATTCTATAGCGCCGGTATAATAATTAGCAGTAGGTGCGCCTATTCCAATGCCTATTATCCGCCAATCATTACCACTTCTCATTTTGTCTATTGACTGTGCAAGCTGTGCAACAAAATCCTCGGCACGTACAAAATCTGCAGTTTTCCACCGGAAAGATAAAAGTAGATTACCCAAATGATCAACAATACCTACTTCTATATTGGTTCCTCCAATATCA
>JALWNS010000132.1:8087-23850 GCA_027083655.1 Bacteroidales bacterium
AAGGAATACAGATAATTTCATGCAGTTAATTTTTTTAAATAGAGTTAATATCTAAGGTCAAAAATCTAGAACACAAGTAAAGCTACTAAAATAAAATAAAGTTTTTCTTTTGACAGAAACAGACAAGGTAATTTTTTAAGCAATGGATTGCATAAATCTTTTTGCAACCATTTCTTATGATCAAAAATCCTGGTTATGACCGCCCTTACTAATAAGAAATAATCTTAAACTCCACCCGCCTATTTTTTTGCCGGCCTTCTGGTGTGTCATTAGGAGCAATAGGTTCATCAAAACCCGCCCCTCTATATTTTAGCCTATCGGGAGAGATACCATGATCTATCAAGTAATTAGCTACTGCCCTGGCTCTTTCCTCCGATAACCGCAAATTATATTCTCTGGACCCAATATTGTCTGTATGCCCACTTATCTCTATGCTTACAGAAGGATTATCCTTAAGAAATTCCACTATCTGATTGAGCTCAGCATAAGATTCTTTTTTTAGCTTCGAGCTATTAAAATCAAAGAAAATATTAGACAAAACTGTTCGGGCACCCTCCTCTATACTTGGTAACTCAATGATTTTCTCTACTTTCTTATAAGCCTCATCGGCAGGAAGGTTAAAGTTCTCAGAATAAAACATATATCCCTGCTTCTTTATCATCAGTCCATAATTATGTCCTGCAGGTAAAGTGATAAGAAATTTTCCTGTTTTCTCATTGCTCTCTGTCTCCAAAATAAGGGAATCTTTGTCCAAGTCAAAGACCTGAATATCAACATGTATAGGTTTATGTGTCTTTTTATCCCTAACATACCCTACAACAAGCGTTATAGGTGAGAATGAAACAGCTCCCACCATCTCTTCCGACGGTTTTGATAAATCTGCTATCAAATTATTTTCACTTGCCAAGAATAATGGAATTCTATCAAGAAAAGTTATCCGGTAAATATCTGTATATCCTCGTGCATCCTTACGGACAGAAGAATAATAACCATAAACACCACTAGCCGAAAGAGTTATATAAATATCATCATCCGGTGTATTAATCGGATAGCCAATATTAACAGGGTCTGACCATGAGCCATCATCATTAAGTTGAGTAACAAAAATATCATATCCTCCCATTGTATTATGGCCTCTCGAACTAAAATACAAAGTCTTACCATCAGGCATCATAAAGACCCCATCTTCATCAAAAGGTGTATTAACATTATCAGGCAAGCGTCTAGGCTCTGTCCACCGGCCATTCACATAATGGCTGACATATATATCTCCATTACTAGTAGGCGAACCTGGCTCTTTACCACGAACAAAATACAACGTTTTTCCATCATACGTAAAACATGCATGACTTTCTGACGAATCTGTGTTAATAACTTCCGGCAAAGGCTCTGGATATCCCCAACGGTCACCATGTCTGGTAGAGATGTACAGGTCTCCATCCCGGAAAATTATCATACGCCTGCCATCAGGCGTAATACCCACAGTCGCATCATGAAAGCGTGTATTAATAGGTGGACCTACATTATATACATTTGACCAATGAGCGCCCTGTCTAAAAACAACAAATATATCTTCATAATACTGCCCATCACTATAATCAACCTCCCCTCCTATACAATCTGGACGCCGGGCAGTAAAATAAAGCTCAGATTCATCTGCCGTAACAATAGGTGAATATTCTGGATAAATAGTATTTACCTCCCGTACGTTTTCAATCTTTACATTCACAGGATGCTTGACCAGCTCCTTGGCATTATAACATTCAAAAATTTTACGGTCTATATCCTTTCCATAAGTGATAAGCATCGTTGCCGTGAGTGAAGCCTTGTATTTTTCAAAATAAGCAATAGCCGAATCAAATTGATAACGGTACTGGAAAGCCTGCCCTAATTGCCAAAAAAAATCCTTTACAATGTGCTTGTTAAGCCTATATGCTTTGCGCAAAAAAAACAAAGCACTGTCCTTATAAACCGTTTTTAGATAACAGACACCTATCTTGTAATTCAGAGCTGCATTATCTGGATTATAGCGATAAGCTACCTTATAATTCTCAAGAGCATAAAGATAACCTCCTCGTGTCCGTTCGTTATAAAATTTATCTCCAAGAAGTACTGCCTTCCATGCTTGGCTAAATCCCCGTTTGTGGGGTACGTAAAACTCATCCTTAAATACACGGGGAGACTCCTGTGGGTACAAAAAAAACACTGCAAAAAGCAAAATAGACAGAAAAAAAATCTTTTTTAACATCAGAAATATATTTAATATTTTCATTGTCAATACATTAACACTAAACAAAAAGTTAATTTATTTTGTCTTACACCTAAAAAAAGATTAAAAAATTTAAACACTTAAAACCATCACATATCAAATTTCGTAAAAGATAAACAAAACCAAAAAACTATTTGGTCATGAAAAAAGCTCTATTTTTCTTTGCCTTCCTTTTAACCTTTTCTGGTTTGTTTGCCCAGCAGTTGATTATCCCTCAAAAAGGGTGGTATGTCAATGAAAACGGGCGCTTCTTTGTTAACAAGCACTTAGGTATTTACCTGTGGTTATCCTTCTCTCCAGATCCAAACTCTGAAAAACACTTGCTAAAGAGTGAAACATGCAAATGGACTAACCCAATGTTCTTTGATACAGAGGGTTACAACTCTATTCACAGTCCATGGGAAGTGGATTCAACAGGAAAATACGTTCTACCACAACACGATGTTGTCTTCGAAGTATATGCAGACGGCCTACCGCCTGTTGTTTCTGCTAAATTTTACAATGCCCCTAAATATTACTTTAATGGCAAAACATTTTACGGTAAAGGACTGAAAGTCAAACTAACCGCTACAGATGCTTATCCTAGTCAAGGCCTATCAGAAGAAAATGTATCAGGTGTAAAGACAATCTACTATTCTATAAATGGTGCTAATTACCAAGAATATAAAGGAGAAATCAGTTTTGACAAAGAGGGTGAATATACTCTCAAATATTACGCAACCGACAATGTAGGAAACTATAGCCAGCCTGTTGAAAAGAAATTCACCGTAGACCTCACACCACCTGCTATTGCACAAAATATCGAAGGGGATAAAAAAGGTACTGTCTACTCACCCCGTGCTAAAATCGTTCTTACGAGTAATGATAACCTCTCTGGTGTAAAGCATATTTACTACTCTATAGACGGGAAAGCTCCACAAATTTACTATAAACCAATACCTATAACAGCACTGGCTACTGGTCAACATACTTTCGAATTCTGGTCAGTAGATAATGTTGATAACTCAAACCGTGGTACTGGAAATGCCGGTGGAAACGGTGGAACAAAATATACCTTTGAATTCGACAATGTTGCTCCTTCTGTATCTTACGAAATTGTAGGCGATCACTACAAAGGCAAATATGATTACATCTCCTCCCGTACAAAAATCAAACTTATCGCAGAAGACAAAAATGGTGTCAAAGAAATACGCTATGGTATAAATGCTAAACCTACTGAGTTATACAACGAACCATTTACAATGCCTGCAAAGACTGGTCTCGAAACATTCTACTATTACGCAGTTGACCAGCTCAATAACCAGAGTACAACTAAAAGCAAAGTCGTCTTCATGGACAACACCAATCCAACTACCGGTATAAACTACAAATATCCACAGTTCTTCAACCGCGACACACTCTTCATCACAAGTAAGACAAAGATACAGCTATTTGCACACGACTATCAGTCTGGAGTACTAAGAATTGAATACGCTATTGACAATGGACAATTCCAGGAATATACTGGTGAATTTACTATCCCAACCGAAGGATATCACACAATCAAATTCCGTGCTATTGACCGTGTCAATAATGTAGAAAAGACAAAAGAAAGCTCTTGCTTAGTGGATAACTATCCTCCTAAGATTTACGTTAATTTCAGTATCGAACCTATTGATGTAAAAGATGTTAACGGCGAAAAACTCAATGTCTATCCTACATATACAAAAATGTACATAGGAGCTACAGACAAATATTCTGGAACAGAAGCAATCTACCTCTCTGTTAATGGTGGTCCAAAATTCCGTTACATCAGTGCTAAAGATATAGCGCGTCGAGGACTAATTAGCAAACCTGGAACATACACCGTTGTAATTGAAGCTATTGACAAACTTGGAAACAAGAGCACAAAAACAGTTAAGTTCGTTATCTCTAACGAATAAAATTTAACGATGCTATGTGCAACCTTATGGTTGCACATAGCATCTTCTAAACTAAAAAAATAATTTTATGTCAACACGCAAAATATGGAGAATACCTGTACTCGTAAACTCTAAAGGCGATATAATAAAAATATGGAAACCTAGACCTTGGACTATTGATTCGGAAAAAGATTATGACGAAGCACAGATTGCTATGGAAAATTTTAATTCACGCAAAGTCAAGATAGGCATGCTTACTTCTGGATTACCTCCTATTAAGAATATCCGGTTAGTCATAAGAAAAGATGATGGCAAAACAAAAAAAGATGTCCTGCACATGTACGACATACTGATAAAATCCCCAACTATTATGGCCAAGGGGAAAGAAGAAGAAATGGACGCTTTCCTGCAAAAAGTACTTAATAACAAAAAAGACAGTACATAAAAAAGGGGCAGTTTACTAATAATAAAGTAAACCAGCCCCTTTTTCAATCAAAGACCTACTTTTACTTTTTACGTGGATAATATTTCATTATAGGCAACTTGTATCGTCTAACCCCATCATATTGATACAAGGCATTAGCTATAGCAGGTGCTGTAGGGACAAGCCCTATCTCACCAATACCTTTCGCTCCATAAGGACCGTGTCTATCAGGCACTTCCACTGGTATGACCTCAATATCTGGTACCTGGTCTATACGCAACAAACCCAGGTCTTTCATCTTATCCGACACTAAATAACCATCTTTCATTGGCAGGTCTTCTGTCAGGGCATATCCTGTACCCATAACTACTGCACCTTCGATCTGTCCTTCGACCATCAATGGATTAACTATGCGTCCTACATCATGGGCAGCATAAATTTTACTTACCTGTCCCTTGTCATCGACAACACACAGCTGGGCAGCATAGCCATAAGCCATATGTATCACTGGTTCTTCCTTACCCTCGCCTGGCGGTTCGGTCCAATCACAAACATATTGACCAAGGTATGTCTTACCCACTAGGTCTTTTAGAGAATTTTTCTCCAGGTCTGCCTTAAGTTTGAGCCCGGCGTCTTTGACGGCATTGCCCAGCAATGCCGTCGCCCTGGATGCCGTTGTCATACCTGTCGGGATCTCTGCCTCAGTATCTATTACTACATCCATTATCTCAGGTGGTAGGCCTGTTGTCTCACAAAGCATTTGTATTGCAACGGTATTAACACCTTGCCCCATCTCTGTCCAACCATGCTTTATTACGATCCTATTCTCTGAAATAATTTCAACTTTAGCCTTTGACTCATCAATCATTCCATTGCCAATACCCACATTCTTTATTCCCATTGCAAGGCCTGCATATTTAGACTGGTAAAATTTATCCTTGAGAGAAAGGAGACACTGCTTAAGCCCTACACCATAAACCCTCTGTCCTGTACCTGTCTGCAGGCCATCGTCCAATGCGTTATCATAACGGAATTGCCAACGGTCAAAGCCAGCTTTTTCGCAAAGCTCATCTACTGCAACCTCCAAGGCAAAAGTTGCCTGATTAGCTCCAAATCCTCTCATTGCCCCGCACGGCACATTATTAGTATAAACAGTATAAGAACGTATATCCACATTCGGGATATAATAACCACCTGCTGCATGCCCTGTCACACGTTCCATTACCTTATTACCCACTGACAAATATGCTCCAGTGTCGCCATAAGCCCGCACCTTCAGAGCAGTGAATTTTCCATCCTTAGTAGCACCGATCTTTATATCAATAGTTACGGGGTGACGCTTTGGATGCAAACGTATGGACTCCTCCCGTGTAAGTGTTATCTTTACCGGACGCCTTAGCAAATAAGCAAACAAGGCAGTATGCCCCTGTATACTCAAGTCTTCCTTGCCTCCGAAGCCGCCTCCATTTGGTATAAGGATTACCCTGACTTTTTCTTTGTCAATACCCAGTATCTCGGCTATTTGGCGTTGGTCTTCGTACACTCCCTGGGATTGGGAAAATACTATTATACCATCCTTTCCATCAGGCCGCGCCACACATGATTCTGGTTCGAGAAAAGCATGTTCTATACGTTGTGTCTGGAAACGATGTTCCACAACGTAATCAGCCTCTTCCAGGGCTTTGTCAACATCGCCACGCTTTGCCACAGACACATCCACAATATTCGACTGGCCTTCATGCACCTGAACCTGATCTTTCATTGCCTCAAATACATCTGTCACAGGCTCCAAAACGTCATATTTAACCTGTATAAGACTAATGGCATGCCTCGCTATTTCCTCAGTCTCCGCAACAACACCTGCTATAACATCTCCAATATAGTGCGTCACCTCGCCCTCACCTATCATCAAGCTCCAATCAGACTTTATCAAACCTATTTTATGCGCTGCAGGTATATCCTTGGCAGTAAAAACTCTCACAACACCTGGCACCTTTTCTGCTTCTGATGTATCTATGCTCAACACACGTGCACGTGGATAATCAGAAAAAAGCAAAGCACCATAAAGCATGTCCTGCAGGTACAAATCTGCAACAAATTTTTTCAGCCCAATAGCTGCTTCATAAGCCCCGTACTTGGGCACTGGTTCACCGAGACGGCCGCTCTTGTGTGGCCACTGTATCTGCTCTCCTGTACGTAAGGCACGAGCGGCCGTCTCTACAGCTTTTTCTATTTTTTTATAGCCTGTACAACGGCAGATATTAGGCCTGAGAGCCTTCTGGATCTCATCTTTCGTAGGATTTGTGTTTTTTTCAAGTAATGATTTAGTCCGTATAATAAACCCTGGGGTACAAAAACCACACTGAACTGCACCTTCTACAACATAAGCCTTAGCTATTGTATCAAGCAATTGGTCCGGCAACCCTTCGGTAGTTATAACACTAGCCTTGTCCAACTTGCTCATCTTTGTCCGGCATGCTAAAGTGGGCTTACCATTTATTTCCACCGTACATGCACCACAATATGCCTGGCCATTGCAACCATCTTTGACAGATGTTAAATGTAAATCATCTCGAAGGTACTTAAGCAATGTCTTGTTGGGATCTCCGTCATAAGTAAATTTTTGTCCATTAATAAAAAGCTCAATCATTGACATTTATTTTTAGTGATTAATTACCAAAATTACTTATTTTGCTTGAAAACTTAAACTCTAAAAAACAGAAAATACACTATATATGAAATTCTCACTAATCGTGCCTGTTTTCAACCGCCCTGATGAGATAAAAGAACTATTAGAATCTCTAACAAAACAGACATTTACTGATTTCGAGGTAATTATAGTTGAAGATGGATCAGAGCTTGATTGCCGTTCTGTGGTCGAACAATATAAAGATAAGCTTGACATTAAATATTTTTACAAAGAAAACGAGCGGCCTGCAATAGCACGGAATTATGGTGTCCGGCATGCACAAGGACAATATGTTGTTTTTGTGGATTCTGATGTTATTGTCCCTGAAAAATATTTCGAAATTGTAAACAGAGATTTAGAAAAAGACCCAGTGGATGCCTATGGAGGACCAGATGCTGCAGCGCCAGATTTCAATAATTTGCAAAAAGCTATAAGCTACTCTATGACAGCATTTTTAACATCTGGTAAAATCAGGAGTGGGCAAAAGATTGACCGTTATTATCCCCGTAGTTTTAATATGGGTGTCAGAAGGGAGGTATTCAACGAAATAGGAGGTTTTCCTGTCACCCAAATGTGGCCAGGTGAAGATATGGTTTTTGCAATTGAGATAATAAGACGGGGATACAGTACTAAATTAATACCGGAAGCTTATGTTTATCACAAACGTAGGAACACAATTAAGTCATTTTTCCGCCAGGTATTACGTTTTGGCAAAACACGATACATTATTTCACAGGTTTATCCTGAGACATTCAAAATATTTTACCTTTTCCCTTCGTTCTTTGTAATAGGCACTGTAGGTCTAATCGGATTGAGCTTCTGGCAATGGTGGTTCTCTCTATTCATTATTGGCTATGCATTAATGGTTGGGGTTGACTCCCTGGTAAAGAACAAATCTCTTGCAGTAGCCGGATTATCCATTATCACTGCTTTTGTCCAACACTTTGGTTATGGACTGGGATTTATTATTGCAATCTTCGAAGGGGATAAATATGGTGTCTTCAAAAAAGGATTTTACCCACAACAACAAAATAATAATTCATGAAAAACAAATTAATAATTTTTACTCTGTCCATTATTATTGTAATAACTGGCTGCCACAAGAAAGAAGAGATAAAGGCTCAATGGATAAGAGAGACTTTCGAAGCGATAAAAAGTGGGGTCTACCCTGACCTGAAAGCAATTTCCTGGTGGAATGAAAACTGGGATAATACATTGCTGCGGCTTGATAGCTCACCCGAAGCATTAGAAGCCTACAGATCTGAGGTTAATGATACCTTGTTTATCACGGATGCATTATTCAACTCAGCTAAGCTAATCCCTGCACCCAATGGCATCTATCACAGTGCTTTCCCAGATTTTGGCAGCACAGAAGACATTGTTTCTGCAGATAGGATACAGGAATTCGAACAGCTGGCGCAGAAGAAAATTGTCTGGGCGTATTTTTCGAACAACTGGACTGAAGGGATCGTTTTTCCTATGCAGGCAGTAGAAACAATACATAATGCAGGCCGGATACCTTTTATCAGAATGATGCCCCGTTCCTCCTTTGATGAATACCGTCCGGATAGTATCTATACAATGGAGAGGATAATCAATGGGGATTTTGACAGTGCTCTCATAGTATGGGCACAAGAAGCAGCTTCTTTACCTTATCCAATCCTGGTGGAATTTGGTACAGAAGTCAATGGTGCCTGGTTCCCATGGAATGGTATCCACAATGGCGGAGGAATAACCGACCAATATGGAGATCCCTCATACCCGGATGGTCCAGAGCGTTTCCGGGATGCTTATAGGCACATTATCGATATATGCCGCAGGGAAGGTGCTAATAATATAACATGGTTTTTCCACGTAGATGCTCAACCTGAGCCAAATGAATGGTGGAACGACATAAAATACTATTATCCAGGAGACGACTATATCGACTGGGTAGGTATTAGCACTTATGGCTCTTTATCTCCCAAAGATGACCCTGTCAGCTTCAAAGAAATGATGGATTTTATGTACCCGCATATAAAAGAAATAGCACCTGACAAACCTATAGCCATCCTCGAATTCGGTATCACTGAATACTAAAAATCACAAAAAGCAAAAGGAAAAATTATAGCACAATAAATCCGGCCGCTGGCAATGCCAGCGGCCGGATAAAAACATTCAACATATCGGCACTAGCTACGTACCATTTTCCTGGGACTGGGACTAAATCATCTGTGTTGGCTGACCCGTAGTTTCAAGTACATTCCACCACAACTCACTCTCAAGGTTAATACGCTTACGCTCTCTAACAGTAGCAGGTATAGGCAGTATTGTAAAATTTTGGTTCCAATAACCAATGACTGCATCCGTCTTACCGGCCATAGCAGCATGTACAGCATTCTGGGCCAATAGATTACAAAACTTACTATCACTTGGATTAGCCGGTGCACTACGGATAATATAGCTCGGATCGATATATTTTATTGTATGGCGGATACCTGCAAGTTCCAGATGTTCATGTATTTTTTCTTTGAGGAAAAGGCCAATATCTTTGTACTTAATATTTCCAGATGGATCCCTTTCTATTTCGCTATCTTTGAAAAAATATTGCCCTGCACCTTCCCCAACAATTATAAGAGCATGGTGTCTTTGCTCAAGGCGCTTCTTGAGATTGCGCACCAGACCCTCAATAGTGAAATACATTTCTGGTATGATAACATAATTAGCCTCCTGTGTTGTTAAAGCGGCATTTGCCGCAATAAAGCCTGAATCCCGCCCCATTAATTTAACAATTGCGATACCATTATAAGCACCTTTTGCCTCATTATGGGCGTCACGTACCACACGGTCTGCTATAGACACAGCTGTCTCAAACCCAAATGACTTATCAATAAAGTTAATATCGTTATCAATAGTTTTTGGTATACCCATAACGGCAATTTTAAGCCCCCTACGCTCAATTTCCTCATGTATTGCATGTGCTCCTCTAAGTGTACCATCACCACCAATAGTAAAAAGGATATTTATATTAAGTATTTCCAAGGTATCGACTATCTGGCTAACATCCTGTTTCCCACGGGAGCTGCCAAGGATAGTACCACCTAGGGTATGAATATTCTCTACTGTCTGTGGGGTAAGCTCCACATATGGATGATTATACTTTGGTACCATGCCCTCGTATCCATATTTAAAACCTATAATACGGCGGACACCATATCTGTACCACAGCTGCATAACCAGGCCACGGATAACATTGTTAAGTCCAGGACAAAGGCCTCCTGCAGACACTATACCTACTTTAGTTTTACTCGGTTCGAAAAATAGAAATTCCCTGGGTCCTGCTTTCTCAAATGAAATAGGGAACTCCCCAGATTTCTCATACTGTTCTAGACTTTTGATTGATGCATCATAAAGTATCCTTTCCCCGTCCTGAATATAATTAAAAATACCATCTCCTGATTTTTTTGATAGTTTAATAGGCGATTTAACACGTCTTTTACCTAGGTCTTTAACCAAAAAATCCTCTAACTTATATTGACTTACATCCATCTGTTATAATTTTTTATCTTTTAAAAAAACACGTACTCTGGCAAATTGAAATTTAAAAAATAAAATTCTTTCTGACAAAATCTATTTTGGATTGTAATTTGTTTTTTACTACATTAATTCACAATGAAAAATTCTAAAAACATGAAAGCCAAACACCTTATAATAGCCTGGTTATTAATAACATTGACAATAAGTTTTTCCTGCCATCGTAGTGAGCCGGCATCGTTTGCAGTAGACAAAGATACTATAACATCAAGTGCTGCTATTAGCACAGATAAAATTAAGATTTCTAATCAAACAAAACAAAACTCCCCTGAAGAACAACCAGTTGTCCCAACTATGGATACCTCAGCTGAATTAAAGTGCAATATTATAGAAAAATATCAGATACCCCTCCCCACAAACCTTTTGGACACTTCCTACCTGGGACAACCCGAATTTTCACAATTATATCCAACAGATAGTGTCGTTAGACTAATTAAGAGCTACAATAAAGCTTTTTACTTTGGTATATACACTGCAGACCTCACCTATGCCCTCATCTATGATAATCGTGCACTTTTTTACCAGTATTATGCCACAGTCCTGCAACTGTCTAATGATTTGGGTATCAAAGAAACTTTCACCTCAGAAATGCTCGACAGATTCAGAGAAAATTACCAAAGTGATACTGTAGAAATGATTATCCGCCAATCTATTACAAAAACTTGCCGTTTTCTTGACCAAAATAACCAGATAGGTATCTTGCCTTTTATGATAGTAGGTAGCTGGGCCGAAAGCATTTACCTGATCATCGGTAATGCTATATATAACCAAGACGTACCTATGGATATTTACAGGACAATCGCCCAGCAAAACCAAGTCATTGATAAGCTAAAAAAATTCCTGGATGACAATCTTCTTGCGGTCGAAGATTACAACCTTAGTATGGCATTACATAAGCTAATTAATGACCTGGACACTATAAAGCAGACTTATCAAGATATTTATATCTCTGATAACATTTCTATCGACCAACAAAGCTTGCATAAACTTTACAATGCGTATGCTCGCTTCAAAAGCCGGTAATTACAAGTTTTTTTAACCCAGGTAAGTTTTTTATTTTAAAAAAATTAGTTATAACTTTGCATGGCAAAAATTTAACTATTAAGACAATGGGTAAAGGAGACAGACGCACACGTAGAGGTAAAATTTTCAAAGGATCATACGGCAAATACCGTCCTCGCAAGAAGAAAAACAAGAAAAAGTCTACTGCTGCTAAGCAGTAAGCCCAAAAAAAATTGACTCTGCACGCTTTGCAATGGCAAAGATGTGCAGAGTTTTTTGTATACAACATAGTTATTACAATGGATCTGCTAATTTTTAACGGTACAATAATTAATGAAGAACAGACCCTCAAAGGGTCTATTCTTATTTCTGGGGGAAAAATCAAACAAATTTTTCCCGGCAATTACAACATTCCTAACCTTGCCAATGTCATCGATGCTACAGGTAAATATGTCGTACCTGGAGCTATTGACACACATGTCCATTTCCGGGAGCCAGGACTAACACACAAGGCAACAATCAGTAGCGAATCACAAGCTGCCCTTGTAGGTGGTGTTACTACTTTCTTCGATATGCCCAATACTATACCAGCTACAACTACACAAGCTTTTCTCAAAGAGAAACTTAAAATAGCCAGTAAAAGCTCTGCTATAAACTATGGTTTTTATCTAGCCGCAACCAAAGACAACTTGCACGAGATCACGCAAATACCAGCATCTATTTATCCTGGTATAAAGATTTTTTATGCTCCGAGCACTGGCAACCTTCTATGCAATGACCAAGTTGTTATCGAACAGCTTTTTGAAAAAATAAACAAAACATTCGTCATACATAGTGAGGACCTCTCTACATTACTGGAGGCACAAGAACAATGCAAAAAACTAGATACCCCACTCCCACCTGATATTCACATGCATTGCCGTCCGGCAGAGGCGTGTGTGAAAGCCACAATAGACCTTATTGAAATAGCAAAACAGACAAATGCAAAAGCCCATTTTTTACATATCACAACCGGACAGGAAGTTAAAATTCTAAGTAAATTACATGCTTCCAATATAACAAGTGAAGTCTGTCCACATTATCTCTGGTTCAGTAGTAAAGATTACCAGAGTATGGGCAATCTTATTAAGGTAAACCCATCTATCAAGACAGAAAAGGACAGGCAAGCACTTATCCAGGCAATTAAAGATAAAATAATCAATACAATAGGCACAGACCATGCGCCACATTTATTAGAGGAAAAGCAAAAGCCATATAGGCAAGCTCCTTCAGGGGCTCCTTCTATACAACATTTTTATCCTGCGATTTTCCAGATTTTCGAAAACAATAATTTACCATTTGACTTAATACCCACTTTTACTGCACACAATCCTGCAAAAATTTTCAATATTCCAGCCAGAGGCTACCTAAAACCAGGTTACTGGGCAGACATCTCGATCATAGAACGCAAAACGACAGACGCAAAAGACAAAATTTTCCACAAATGTGGTTGGTCTGTTTTCGATGGCCAAAAAATTAATTATCAAGTCTTTGCTACTATTACTAATGGACAAATAGGTTGGTACAATAGACAAATACATGCAACCAAAGGCCAAGCTATTGAATTCCTGTAAAATAAACACAAAACATAGAGCCATGAAAAAAACTTTACTGTTTATAATATCATTTTTAGTTGGAGTTTTAGCATACTCACAAAGCATAACCAGGGACTTTTTCCCTATTATTGGTACAAAGATTGTCTATGCCAGGGATAATTCTCCACAGCAATCCTGGTCTTCGTTGGATGCTAACCCAGGGTCATGGGATCTAGCCTGGGTCGAGAAAAAAGATAGCGTTACTGTTTTGGCATTAGACCCTGCAAGCACTCCATGGGCATCACAGGAAACTGGATCGGATTATGTTTTAACTTATTTCACTCCTACAGACTCAGTTTACTACTATTACAACCTTACAGATACCGGTATTTTTCAGATAGGTGTGGTAATATATGCTGATGGACAATTTGTCCCTTTCCGTTACGATGCCAGGACATTGTTCATGTCCTTCCCTTTCAACCAGGGAGACACTGTGTGGAGCCCAAAGACTGCCACAACCAGTCTTTATGGTGTACCAGTAAATCTTACTCATAATGATTCGCTAATCTATCTTGCCAGTGGTACATTATCCTTACCTGATGGAATGCAATATTCTGTAGCCTTGATAAAACATTACTCTTATATCAACGTTTATGCCCAGAACCTCGTCAATGAAACTTACGAAGATTACCTGTACGAATGGTATGACCTTGACCGCAAATTATTACTTGCTTCTGCCGATAGCAGTGTGTCCTTACAGAAATTTGCTTCTGCACAATACTTGGACACTTTGAACAAACCTTCTGCTGTTGCCCAAATCATGGCAAATGTCAAGATATGGCCTAATCCTACAAGCAACACTATAAACATCAAAGCATTGCCCCATAATTATAGCCTAAAAATATTTGACATGGATGGCAAACTTATTTTTAGCCGCCAATTTTATCACAGTACACAAATTGATGTTGCATATCTTACAAAAGGTGTGTACATTATCCAGCTAAAAGGCAAAGAAGGTACATTAAACCTGCAATTCATAAAGCATTAATAATGAAAGAGATAACAATCACAGAAAATCCTTTTTTCGACTTTCTACCTAGCAGACGCTTTGGTTGGTATATACTTATCCTGATTGATCTGATATCTATTCTAGCGCTCGCCCTGACGGGCGAGCTTTACGTATGGCCGTTGGTAGTCTTGTTAACACTCTCTATCCTACCCGGCTTAATTAATATTATCAAAGCACGCAAAAACGAAATCCGGTCATTACACATCCAGATAGACCAGGATAAAATAAGTTTTCGCTTTGAAAATCAGACTATTGACATTAACAAAACTTTCATCAAAGCTTTAATAATGCAGCCCAGTACAGCTGCTCCAAAAAACAAGATGCTTATTAATCTTATTTGCAAGTGTGATAAAAATGACAAAAAACTCCTCTCTGACTTACCTCCAGGACTATTTTATGGACAAAGACTTAGCCAGCTCGAAAACTTCCTCCGTACACACCTACCTGACGTTGAGCTAATTTTCTTTGACACCACAGAAATATAAATTTGTCAAAACTTATAATTATCTGGTCAAAAAAGAATTATACTCCTTTCGCCCAAACAATTATATTTCAAAAAAAACTTTAACTATGGGCGAAGTTATAATCTCTCCTAAGATCATTAAGAACAACACCTCTGTTGCCCTTATGTGCTGGGCCAGGAAAAACAAACTCAGCGGCCAACTCCTGTTAATCTCTGCGAAATTACTGTTTTATCTGACAACCTTTGCAATTGGGGTGTTACTATACACCCTGCACATTCGACTACCTTACGCCTTTGCATTCCTGGCTTCTATGTGGGGACTTTTTGCTTTTGTTAGCTATGCCAAATATGAACGGGAGATAAAAAGAAATAGATCCAAGCAGAGACTTAGCACAAGAAAAACCTATGAATTATTGCTCGTTCTGTCCATTGCTGTCAATGTAACATTCCTGTCAAACCACCTCATGTTCAAAGATTTCTCATCTGATACATTACTCAACCCTCGAGTTGTAGAAAATCATAGCATCCAAAACATTTTCCTGTCTTCAGGGGAGCCTAGCTATCTGAGACTGGACACAAAAAATATTCTTACAGATCCCTTGTCCAAAGTACAATCAACAATAATTAACGGAATGAAAAAAATTAATGCAAATAACTGGGGGTGGTTCACCCGGACAGTGCTAACTATTCTGTTCTTAGTAGCACTCGCAGGTTTAGGTTATATCCTCATGATATTAGCCTGTTCTCTATCTTGTAGCGGACAAGAAACTCTTGCCTATATTGTTTTAGTGGCCGATGG
>JALWNS010000133.1 GCA_027083655.1 Bacteroidales bacterium
GAACTAATAACATACTCTTTACCATACATTAAGCCAGATGATACAGGTTGGCAAGCAATTGAAATGATGATAGAGTTTAAGGTTCTGCATCTCCCACTTATAGACAAAGGTCGATATATTACTTTGGTATCCGAAGATGATATCTACAATTACCAATTAGAAGATAGGCAGTTCAAAGATGTAAGACTAGAAATTTTTAGACCTTTAGTCTATCAAAACCAGAATATTTTTGATGTTTTTAACGTGCTAAGTAATATTAAAATAACTGTTCTGCCTGTCCTGGACAAGGATGATATTTTTCTTGGATCAATCTTGATTAATGACCTAATTTTTAAAACAATAGACTTTTTTGGCCTGGCACAAGAAGGAGCCGTCTTGATACTAAAAGTAAAATACATCGATTATTCTATCACAATTATTGGCAATATCATTGAATCAAACAATGCTAAAATCATTAGTTTTTTCACAATACCTGAGGACGATACATACCAAAAGATTATAATCAAAGTCAATACTCCTGATGTTTTATCATTACTGGAAACGTTCGAACGTTATGACTACGAAGTAGAATCAGTACTTTTTGACGACCAGAAATACAAAGACATTTACGAAGAGCGCTGGGATGCCCTAATGAAATATCTAAATATCTGAGCTTGGAGTACCATTAACACTAGTTGGCATTTTTAGAAAAATATATTTAATTGTCAATCAGCAACAACATTAATACCCTTAAAACTAATAAATCCTAAACCACAACTCTCATTAGAAATATTCCTCAAATGGGTGCAAAACAAAACTTTTGACAAAAATCATTGTGTATAATAAATGTATTTATTATTTTATGACCGAACAGTCAGTCAATAAATATGCCCAGGTCAAAAAAAATATTAGAACAAATAAAAAACGAAAAAAAGCAACAAATTTTACAGTCTGCACTTGAATTATTTGCCCGCAAAGGGTACCATGCAACCTCTGTTGACCAGATTGCCCAAAAAGCTAAAATCTCCAAAGGACTTATTTACAATTACTTCAAAAGCAAAAAAGATATACTTCTAACACTTGTAAACTCGCTTTTCGAACAAATGGACCTGGCATTGCCACAAGTTAAGCCATCAAAACTAACTGAAGAAGACATCGAGCGGTATATACTTACATCAATGCAGGCACTGGAGCAAAATCCCCAGAATATAAAACTTTATTTCATGCTTTATATGCAACCTGACATTGAGGAATTAGTAAAACCACTGGTCGAAAACTATATCGATAAAATAGTAAACTTCCTTAGCCCCTATTACAAATCAAGAGGTATACACGAACCAAGGTCTCATATCTTATCACTAATTGCATCCCTTGATGGCTTATCTCTTCATTACATTTTACTACAATATCCTGAATACAAGGAAATTATCAAAACTATAATCCAAAAATTTGTATATATATGAAAAGAGCAGTTACAATTCTATTTGCAACATTAATTCTCGAAGTAGCTTTCTGTCAAGATGCCACAGACATAGTACACCGTGCTTATCTAAAAATGGAGGGACAGAGCCAGTATGCGCAAATGACTATGCAAGTAGTACGCCCCAAATGGACACGTACCGTTAGGTTTAAATTTGCATCCAAAGGTACTGATTATGCCCTTGTACTAATCACAGCTCCTGCCAAAGAGCAGGGCCAAACTTTTTTAATGGTAAAAAATCAGATGTGGATGTACAATCCCCGTGTCAATAGCTTGATAAAATTAGGTCCTTCTATGATGTCACAAGGTTGGATGGGGTCTGACTACTCAAACGATGAACTTATGAACGAAGGTTCTATAGTGGAAGATTACTCCCACTCTATTATAGGATCTGAACAAATAGGGGACCGTGACTGTTGGAAAATTGAACTTACTCCTAACCAGGACAAAAATATTGTATGGGGCAAACAAATCTTATGGATAGACAAACGTGATTTTCTAATCCTTAAAGCCGAGCTATATGACGAAGATGGCTACTTAGTTAAAACACAACTGGCCTCGGATATAAAAAACATGCACGGTCGTACAATACCTACAAAATTTACAATAATACCCGAAGAAGAGCCACAGAACCAAACCATTATAACAATAGAGGACATTAAATTTGATGTTAATATTCCAAATTCATTTTTCACTATACAAAATATGCGGCGCGGTATGAACATAAACTTTAATTTCTAAAATAACCTTAAAAATGAAAGAGCTACTTAAAATAGCGTGGCGAAATCTATGGCGAAACAAGCGTCGAACAATAATTACAGCATCATCTGTTTTCTTTGCTACACTCATTGCACTTATCATGCGTTCTTTCCAGCTTGGATTTTATAATTACACTATAAACTCTGTTATTGAACACTTTGTTGGCCATCTTCAGATACAGCAGACAGACTACCACAATAACCCCTCTATTGATAATGTACTGGAATTTTCTGACACCATAAAAAAAATTCTACAGAACAATGACCAGATTAAATTCTTTATCCCCCGCCTTGAGAGTGGTGCTATGGCATCACACGGCACCAATTCTAAAGTTTGCGTTGTCATAGGGATAGATCCTATAAAAGAAAATAACTTCTCTGGTATCTCAAGGCACTTAGCCCATTACAAAATAGACAATGCTAACATTGAAAAAATGAATTTCCTTCCTCCTGACCTACAGGTGCTAATAAAAAAAGCTAAAGGTTATTATGCTAATAAAAAAAAGCTAAAAGACATACTAATATACATGGATAAGGATTTCAACAAATACATTGACCAGATAGCATCAAACTCGCTATACAAAGGTCGTTATATAAAACCAGGGGACAACGAAATACTTGTAGCATGTGGACTTGCAGATTACCTTGAAGTTAACGTCGGAGACAGTATTATTCTTCTAGCTCAAGGCTATCATGGCTCTACTGCTATTGGTAAATACAGGGTTGCAGGCATTTTGGCCCTTCCTAGTCCATTAATGAACCGTACTTTTGTATATATGCCCATTCATTTAGCTCAAGACTTTTTCTCTACATATGAAATCAGAAACACAGGAGATACTGCTCGCTTTGTAAGCTATATAGCCATTAATACAAAGTATGAAGCTAGTATACGTCCTAGAGATTACACCCCTATAGAACGTCTACAGGATAATTTACAAAAACAACTTCAAGGTAAAGATATTAAAGTCCTGGGCTGGAAACAAATCAACAAAACACTTTACCAGCAAATACAAAGCGACAATATCAGTGGACAAATAATTCTCTTGGTCATATACATAATTATTGCCTTTGGAGTGTTTGGTACTGTGTTGATGATGATGGCAGAACGACGCAAAGAATTTGGTATCATGTTGGCTATTGGCATGAGCCGGCGCAAACTCAAGCAAGTTGTAATCCTGGAAATAATTATTCTTACACTTATGGGTATTATAGCGGCTATTATAGTAGCTTACCCTATAACAACTTATTTCCACTACCATCCTATTTATCTTGGTAATGAGATTGGGAAAGCTTACGAACAATTTAACTTTGAACCGTATATGCCTACGCAAAAGCCTGATATCTACTTTATCACACAGCCTGTAATAATTTTTATAATGATGATGCTAACAAGCATTTATCCAATTATATATCTCTCTAAACTAAAAGTCTCAAATGCTCTAAGAAGTTAATCAAAAATAGTCAAAAATGATACTATCTATAGCCTGGAAAAATATATGGCGCAATAAAATCAGGAGTTTAATACTGATAGGAACAATAGCATTTGCACTGGCCGGGGCAATTTTTATATTGGGTATTATGGAGGGCTGGATGAAGGAGAGAAATATTAAAATTATAGAAACAGAACTAACACATATTCAAATACATAACCCCGACTTTGTTAACAACTTTAACATCAAAGATACAATCACAAACGGTAGCCAGATTTTATCCCAAATAAAAAAGTTAGATTTTATTGTAGCAACTGAAGGTAGACTAAAAGCTATGGGCATGGTTGCGTCCTCATACTCCTCACAAGGGGCAATAGTAGTGGGTATTGACCCCGCCAGGGATGCAGAAGCTACAAAAGTTTACAAATATTTAGCCGATTCTAACAGCAAATGGCTCGACCAGGTCAAACGCCAAAATGTAGTAATCATTGGCCTTAAAATGGCTAAAGACTTACAAATGGTTAATTATATAATAACCGAAACTACTTTACTAAAACTCAGAAACCTGCGGCTACCTAAATCTTTAATTACTAAATTAGATACACTTAAAGGGAAAAAATTCCATACAACCACTAAATTTTATAATGCTCTAGAACAGGTACTAACAGAAAAAGAATTTGATCAATATGCAGACCTAATAGCCAACTCCTGCCATAGCTATAAATTAGGCCGTAAAATAATAATTAGAATGCAGGATATTAACGGCAACGTTGTCGAAGAGGCTTTCAGAATTATTGGTGTATATGATACTGATAATGACATGTTTGACGGCATGTACCTTTTTGTGAAAAAATCGTACCTCGAAAAGCTTCTCGACGTACCCCCCGGGACTGTCAATGAAATTGCGATTATAACAGATAATCAAAAGGAAATCGAGCACTATAAGGCTATATTAAAGCAAAAATACCCGGACTTGCTAATCGAATCTATTTTCGACATGGATCCTACAATGCGGGTAATGACTTCGTTAATTTGGATATACTACGCTATTTTCGAAGCTTTCATATTGTTCGCATTATCTTTCGGCATTGTAAACACTATGCTAATGGCAGTTATGGAAAGAACAAAAGAATTGGGTATGCTGATGGCAATAGGCATGAATCGTAGGCGGATTTTCTCTATGATTATGAACGAATCTATCCTCCTGACACTCACCGGAGGGATTATAGGCATTATCATTGGATACTTCTTGGTACTTTATACTGGCCATACAGGTATTAACCTTAGCAAATATGCCCAACAAGGTATGGAAGCATTGGGATACTCAGCTATCATTTATCCACAAACATCTCCCATGCTAATTTTCGAAACAACTATTCTGGTTATAATAACAGGAATGCTTGCTGCCATTTATCCAGCTCTTAAAGCACTCAAATTAAAGCCTGCACAAGCACTTCGCACTGATGTTTAAAACTTAAATCTAAAAAACTATGCAACCATGATACAATACGGTGAATACTCTAAAAGTACTGTCCAAAAAATCTTTATTATCTCGACCGAAATAATTATACTCTGGATATCATACATGATATTATTCCGTGGATGGGGCGAAAATGTCATAGATTGGTTAAATATTCCTCTAACAGAAGGAAACCACCTCAGAAAATCCCTGCTTTTTGCTATGGAGATATTGGTTTTCCTGGCTTATCTATCTACTATCTTAGTTTTTATAAAACGAAAAATCTCATGGACAGAAGCACTGAACTTACCCTTTGCTTATGCTATATATTACATAGGTTTTGCCCTGCTTGGTTACAATAGTCAACAAGTGGTTAACTGGATAGATTTGCTTGGGGTAATACTCGTTATTTTTGGCTTGAGTTTACACTTTGTTGCAGAGCTAGAACTTCACCTATTCAAGAAGGATCCCCACAACAAAGGTAAACTTTTAACTACTGGCTTATGGTCCCTTAGCCGTCATGTAAATTATTTTGCAGATCTTTTATGGGTAACTGGTTTTGCTCTTATCACAAGAAATTGGTGGTCTACTTTAGTAATTATTTTTCTGTTTGTTTTCTTTTATTTCTTCAATATTCCCATACAGGAAAAGTACTTATCTGAAAAATATAAGCAACAATTCCTGCAATACAAACAAAAAACTAAATCTTTAATTCCATTTATTTTATAAAAAACAAAAACGTATGAATTATGGCTGTTATAGAAGTAAAAAACTTACATAAAATATATTGTGCAGGCGAAGTAGAGGTCCACGCTATAAGGGGTATAGATTTGAAGATCGAACAGGGTGAATTCACGGCAATAGTTGGTCCCTCAGGTTCTGGCAAGACTACACTGCTAAACCTGATAGGGGGATTGGATGAGCCCACAGAAGGTATTATTATCATAGACGGTACAGACATAACAAAACTCAAAGACAACCAACTAATCGACTTCCGGCTGTGGAATATTGGCTTTGTCTTCCAGGCGTATAATCTAATACCTGTGCTTACTGCCAAAGAAAATATTGAATTCATAATGCACTTACAGGGTAAAAGCAAGGAAGAAAGAAACAGGCGTGCTATGGAGCTACTCAAAGAAGTCGGACTCGCAGACCGTGCCAATAGCCGTCCATCACAGCTCTCCGGCGGTCAGCAACAGCGTGTTGCAGTTGCCCGGGCTTTGGCTTCAAAGCCCAAGTTCGTCTTGGCTGACGAACCGACCGCCAATCTTGACTCAGTCGCAACAAAAAACTTATTAGACCTTATGGAAAAGCTTAACCATGAAGAAAATATGACTTTTATCTTCTCTACTCATGATAGTCGCGTAATAGAAAAGGCCCACAGAATAGTACGCATAGAAGATGGACGGATTGTTAAAGACGAAAAAGTGAAATAAATTAACACCCTGCTAATGTTCAAATTAGCGCAAGACGATCTTATAAACTCCTTATTTCCAAAGTATTACATTTATAC
>JALWNS010000134.1:0-6019 GCA_027083655.1 Bacteroidales bacterium
GAGCCTGATCCTGATGGAAACTCTTACCATCCTGGCCCAGGCCGTGAGGTATTTTTTAGCCTGAGAATTTTATACTGAAGAACAATAACACACATGAATGAAATTATTTTACATTTTTGTTAAAAAAAATATATTTGTAATAAGCACAAATCCTAAAAATTTTGAACAATGGAAGACAAATACGGAATCAAAAAATCTTTAGAGCGCCTGGGTATCAAGCCTGAAAATCTGGGTGCTTCTACAGGGCAAGAATGGATCGATACCAACGGCCCATGGCTTGAATCATATTCTCCCGCTGATGGCCAACTCATTGCCAAGGTAAAAGAAGCTACATGGGACGATTATGAGAAGGTTATAACCAAAGCCGAGGAGGCTTTTAAGTACTGGAGGATGGTACCTGCGCCCAAACGTGGTGAGATTGTCCGCCAGATAGCACTCAAACTTCGTGAATACAAAGAAGACCTTGGCAAGCTCGTATCATACGAGATGGGTAAAATATACCAGGAAGGCCTTGGTGAAGTACAGGAAATGATTGATATTGCGGACTTTGCAGTAGGTCTCTCCCGTCAGCTCTATGGTCTAACAATGCACTCAGAGCGTCCTCGCCACCGTATGTACGAACAATGGCATCCTCTTGGACCTGTGGGTATTATTACAGCTTTCAACTTCCCGGTAGCAGTTTGGGCATGGAATGCAATGATTGCCTTGGTTGCAGGTGATGTTGTTATTTGGGCTCCTTCTTCTAAAGTGCCTCTGTGTGCTATAGCAGTGCAGAATATTGTGGCCGAGGTGTTGCGTGACAATGGCTTGCCAGAGGGTATTGTGAACGTAATCATTGCACGTTCGCGCAATCTTGGTGATAGTTTTGTTGATGACAAGCGTATGCCTTTGATCTCCTTCACTGGTTCTATACCAGTAGGCCGCCGTATAGCCCAGCGCGTAGCCAAACGCCTTGGTCGCTCATTACTTGAGCTTGGTGGTAATAATGCTATTATTATTTCACGTCATGCTAACCTTGACTTGGCACTGCGTGCAGTAGTATTTGGTGCAGTGGGTACTACTGGCCAGCGTTGTACTACAACACGTCGTCTGATTATTGATGAGGAAGTTTATGACGAGTTCGTGGGACGTCTGGTTAAGGTTTACAAGCAGTTGGAAGACCGTGTTGGTCATCCGCTCGATCCAGAGACATTGGTAGGTCCAATGATTGACCGCCAGGCAGTGGAGACTTACCAGTGGGCTATAGGCGAGGCCATCAAAGAAGGTGGTAACCTGGTTTATGGTAATTATGTGTACAGTGGAGGCTTGTTTGATGCTGGAACATACGTGCGTCCTACATTGATAGAGGCTAAGAACGAGTTTAAGATCGTCCAGGAAGAGACATTCGCACCAATTCTTTATCTGATGAAATACAAGACAATCGAAGAGGCCATAGAGATACACAACGGCGTACCTCAAGGGTTGTCTTCGGCAATATTCTCTGAGAACCTCATCGAGGTTGAGAAATTCCTCTCACACGAAGGTTCTGACTGTGGTATTGCAAATGTTAATATTGGTACATCTGGTGCAGAGATTGGAGGTGCCTTTGGTGGTGAAAAAGATACAGGTGGCGGTCGTGAAGCAGGTTCTGATGCGTGGAAAGCATACATGCGCCGTCAGACCAATACTATTAACTGGAGCTATGACATGCCTCTAGCACAGGGTATTAAATTTGACCTTGAGTAATTAGCTAAGAACTAAGTATATAGCATTCAAAAAGGCTGGCCCTGCGGCCAGCCTTTTTTGTTCTATAGGCTGTATGGTGTATTTGGTCTGTTTATGCATTCCCCGGAGGCAACGGTCTAAGATATTTTTCTAAGTAAGTTTGAAAAGGTATTTGCTATGTAGTAGCATTTTATAAATATTTTGCAAGTATAGTGTATTGACTTTCATTTGGTTATACTGTCGGATTCTTTGTTAACAGTCAAATCACCAACGAAGATTTTTGCTACTGTGTCACAAAAAAACTGGGACGCCTGCAGGGCGTCCCAGTTAAACTGTCAGAATCACTGTGGTTTTATTCTTCTCTCATGTACGGATAGCGGTAGTCGCGGACAGGTGCGAATGTCTCCTTGATGTTACGTGGAGTGGTCCAGCGGATAAGGTTCAGGTAAGAACCTGCCTTGTCGTTGGTACCAGAAGCACGAGAACCGCCAAATGGCTGCTGGTTGACAACAGCACCTGTTGGCTTGTCGTTGATGTAGAAGTTACCGGCAGACCAACGCAGAATTTCTTCTGCTTTGACAATAGCCTCACGTTCGCGTGCAAAGACAGCACCTGTCAGTCCATAAGGAGATGTCTCGTCGCACAGGTGCAGAGTTTCTTCGTATTTATCATCGTCATATACGTAGATTGTCAATACAGGGCCGAATATTTCTTCTTGCATTGTGACGAACTTAGGATCTTTAGCAAGAATAACAGTTGGTTCGATAAAGTAACCTACGCTCTTGTCTCCATTACCGCCAATAATAACTTCTGCCTGGTCTGAGTTTTTAGCTTCATTGATATAACCCATAATGCTTTCGAAAGCATTTTCGTCAATTACTGCGCCCATAAATACAGAGAAGTCGCGGATGTCGCCCATTTTGATGGTCTTGATCTCTGCCTCGAACTTGCTAATAAATTCGTCCCACATGCTCTTAGGAATGTAAGCCCGGGAAGCAGCGGAACATTTCTGTCCTTGATATTCAAAAGCACCACGAACAAGGTTTGCAACGACAGCATCTACATCGGCAGAAGCATGAACAAAAACAAAGTCTTTACCACCTGTCTCTCCTACGATACGTGGGTATGCCTTGTATTTGCGGATATTTTTACCCACGGTTGCCCACATTGACTGGAAGGTGTTTGTAGAACCTGTGAAATGTATGCCTGCAAGCTCAGGGTGTGTTAGAACAATATTTCCAACAGTAGCGCCTGATCCAGGGATAAAGTTGATAACACCATCAGGCAGTCCTGCTTCTTTGTATAGTTTCATCAGGTAATAGCCAGACAAGATAGCTGTAGATGCAGGCTTCCACAGTACAGTATTACCCATCATTGCAGGCGCAGTAGCCAGGTTGGCAGCGATTGAGGTGAAGTTGAAAGGAGAAACAGCGAAGACAAAGCCTTCGAGAGGGCGGTAATCCATGCGGTTTAGTTGTCCCTGAGGAGAATCTGGCTGTGCAGAGTAGATCTCACTCATGTACTTGGAGTTGAATCGCCAGAAGTCAATGACCTCACAAGCTGCGTCAATTTCTGCCTGGTGAGGTGTCTTACTCTGGTTGAGCATAGTAGCTGCATTCAATATAGGGCGCCATGAAGTAGAAAGAAGCTCGGCTGCTTTAAGAAAAACAGAGGCACGATGCTCCCAAGGCAGGGATGCCCAGTATTTGTGGGCTTCGCGGGCAGCCTCAATAGCCATAAGTATCTCTTTTTCTCCTGCCTTATGATAAGTAGCTAGTACATGCTGGTGGTTGTGAGGCTCGACAACTTTACCAGTGTTGCCTGTATAAATCTCTTTGCCTCCTATGATAAGAGGAATTTCTATTTGTTCATTGTGTATCTTCTCTACCATCTGCTTGAGCTCCAGACGTTCAGGACTTCCTGGAGCATAGCTTTTAACAGGCTCGTTTTTGATGTTTTTTAGGTTGATTAAATAGTTGTTCATAGTCAATTAATTTTTGAATTTTTAAAAAATTGAATGAATTTTGCATATAATGATGCGTACCAAATATAAAAAAAAACTGTGTTTATAAAAATCAGGCGGTGTATTTTTAAAACATTAAAAAGATGAAAAAAATAATCTTTGCAATATTTCTGCTGTTAGCTATTTCGAATGTGATTATTGGACAAAGCCGTGATTCTTTGCAAATTGCAGAGGATTTGATTAATAACGAAAATTTTGAACAAGCAATAGTTTTTTATAAGAACTTTATCCGGATGGATCCCAAAAATCCAGATTTACATTTCAAATTAGGTTTTTGTTACCTAAATACCGATGGTAAACGTGATAGTTCTATACAGGAATTTAAGAAAGCCCTCGAATTATTGAGTACTACAAAGAAGCACAAATACCAGGTTTCACAACAAGAAGTAAAGTTTTATTTAGCTCGTGCATACCGTGTTAATTATATGTTTGACACCGCCATAGTACTGTTATCACAACTTAGAGCAGAGGTAAGGAATAGGCGCTTCAGGGAATATGTTGAGGATGAGTTGACAAAAGCAGAGACAGGATATGATTTGATGCAAAAGCCTTTGGATATTGAGGTCGAAAATCTTGGTGAGCCTGTCAATTCCCCTTATACAGAACATAGTCCGGTTGTTACAGCTGATGAATCTGAGTTATACTTTACATCACGAAGAAAGATGAATTCACATAGTAAGTTGTTATATGATGGTGAATATGATGAGAATATTTATGTTGCTTATCGTGATAGTGCTGGTAATTGGAGTAAAGTAGAGCCTTTGAAAGCAATTAATACTCCTGGGCATGAGGCTACTATAAGCATTTCCCATGATGGAACAAAGCTTTTTATTTATCGTGATGAGGATAATGGTTCTATTTATGTATCAGAGTTTGTAAATGGCGAATGGACCGTGCCCCGAAAACTCGGCCCAAATATAAACACTCCTTACCGTGAGACACATGCCTCTCTTTCGGTAGATGGTAAAACATTATTTTTTACAAGTGACCGCCCGGGTGGTTATGGAGGATTAGATATATATATATCACATCTTCAGTCAGATGGGACCTGGGGGTCGGCAAAGAATTTAGGACCGACTATTAATACTGATAAAGATGAAGAAGGTCCTTTTATTTTCTACGATGGCAAAACATTATTCTTTAGCTCACGCGGACATAACACTATGGGTGGTTATGATATTTTTAAATCCACATTAACAGATTTTGGTACCTGGACATTACCAGAGAATTTGGGTTATCCAATCAATTCGATAGAAGATGACGTTTATTATTTCCCAACATCTGACAATAAAAGGGCATATTTTGCCTCCCGCAAACGTAAAGGGTATGGCCATGGTGATATATATGTAATGAAAATACGTGAGGCTGCCCGCTCTCCTATCACCATCTATACTACTAAGCTTGTATCGTGTTCAGGTGAGGTCCCTCCTGTGGATATTACTTATGAAGACATTGCAACAGGTGATTATTACATTGCTACTCCTAAGAATAACAGATTTATAATGGTAGCCCATAAGGGGCACTTATATAAATTGACAATTGAATCTAATGGGGAAGTTATTTTTGATGAGCAGTTTTTTGTGCCTAAAGATGCACCAGATTATATGATGTTTAAGCCCATACGTGTCGATGGTAATACACCTTGCCCGCAAATGACATGGCAGAATGGGCAAGGTACTCAAGATTCTATAATAGTTGACCAATATGGCAATGTGTATGATGAGTTTATAGAAATAGAGAATATACTTTTCCCGTATAATGCAGTAGGTCAAATACCAGAAAATGAGACTCTTAATAAATTAGCCAGTTATCTTAAGAATAATCCAGAAGCAAAGGTGCAAATAATTGGTTATGCAGATGCAACAGGATCGGCTAAGTATAATTATTTTCTTGGGCTAAAGAGAGCCCAGGCAGTAAAAGCTTATCTTGTTAAGCATGGAGTAGATCCGGAGCAGGTGGTTGCAACAAGTTTTGGAGAGGAAAACCCTATAGCTATTAACTTTAACCCGGATGGTAGCTGGAATAGGGAAGGACAAAGGTATAACCGCCGCGTAGAGTTTCGTATAATAAAGCAAGGTAAACAGACATTGCTTATTAAAGGTATGAAAGTTCCGGAGAATTTAAAGAACCCTAATTATAAAGTTAATTACAAGAAAGACCCTAAAGTGCATAAAGAAGTTAATTATTGATTTTGAATGTTTTTATGGGTGAAAAAGTGGCTATTCTTGTTTTTTTTGTTTAATTTATTTTGCCACAATAGACACTTGTATGATTGAAGGTAAAATCCAACAT
>JALWNS010000134.1:6029-6610 GCA_027083655.1 Bacteroidales bacterium
TATTAATGTTAAGCAAAATGTATCTTCCCTGAATGTTAAAAGATATCTTGGTGAAGTTAGATCACCTGGTGTAAATTTTTAATAGTCGTAGTTAGAGGAAAATGATTTCATGTGTGTGAAGTTTTATCCTGAGTATTCTTTGCTTTGCCTGGAGTGGAAGGAAGGTACGAAGAGAATGAAGTTGGAGGAATTTGAAAAAAATGTTGCTAAAGTACTGGAGTTTTTGAAGATGTACAGAGTAAAGCGTTTTTTTAACAATATGAGTAATTTTAATTTTGTTGTAGATGTTAGCAAGAACAATATGCCTAATAATATTTTTTGATTTCTGGAGAATATTGGTGATTTTGAAAAAAAAATAGTTCTTATCCCCAATAGAACATTTATTGATGAAGATAGTCGTGTTTTACTTCTTAAAGAGGCAAGTTCCTTTAATAATTTTAAAAATCTACATATTAATAGAGAGTTTTTTGCTTTTTTAAAAAATAGTAAGTTTTTATTTAGTTTTTTTGAGGAGCTTTCTGGTGAACTTATAGAGATAAAAGATTTAAAACAAAATGATATCTATGATTCTTACCCTGAGC
>JALWNS010000135.1 GCA_027083655.1 Bacteroidales bacterium
AAGTATCCACTGGACGGAGATCAATATTTACTATCTTGTAAACAGCAAATTTAGTCAGGTGTGAATACGTATTTTTTATAGCAGAAAACCTGTAAAGCGAGTTAGGCTTAACGTAAATTTCCCTCAAAAGCACCTTGGGACGTATAACATATTTGTACTTCTTAATGAAGTAATACGGATCATTATCCCTTGAGAAATAAACATTTGTATCACAATCACTGAAAAAAGTTTCCGGATTTTGCAATGCCTCATTAGGATTGTAATCAGAAAAAACGTATACATTCCTTATCTTCATCCTTGGATGTGGCACAAGTTGCCCACTTGGACTCTTCATCAACGGGATATTAACCGTAACTTTTGCTTTATAGCCACGTCCGACTGTGTCAACCGTAAAGGTTATATAATCGCGAACAAAATAGTAATATCCATTTTCTTTAAGATAATTAACAACATTATTCCTATAATTCTGTAACAAACTAACTTGCAAAGGTATGTCCGGTAATAGCTGCAGGCTTACATTGTCCTCAATTATTTTGGCTATTGAGCTATCTTCGATGTTATACACTACACTGTCTATTTTCAATTGTTTGCCAGGCTCAATACGATAGATTATCTTTATCTTTTTATCCTTGACAACCCTGTCTACCTGTATTCTAGCATCATAAAACCCATAAGCCTTGAGATAATTTTTCATATATTGGGCTGACTTATCAACAAGGTACTGGTTGTAAAGAGGGGGCTTCTGGCCATTACTTTGTACAAACTCCCACCATGTAAAGATGTCCTTTCTTTTTAATTTTTCAAGCTCCTCTGGTCTTCTATCCTTGCGCTGTTTCAATTTTTCTTCTGCGTCGAGATATTTCTGGTAAAAACGTTGTGCTCTTATTGTGTCCTTTTGAAGCCACTGTTTGTATTGATAATAATACTTGTTTCTCTTCGCCTGTAGTTTCGCTGTCTTTGTGTCGTATTTGCGCTCTATTTTATAATTTATGTGATTCAGCTTTTGCTCCTTGCGCCTTTGCCGTTTGCTTGCCTTCGCCGGGTCCGGGATATTATACAGATAAGCATACACCGGCACACCAAAAAGCTTGTGCAAGGAAGGCTGCTGAACATACTGCTTGAGTTTACCCTCACTTACCCCTGGTGCATAACCTTTTATCTTAACCTCTACCTTGGTGACCACATACTCTCCTTCTGGTACATACTTAGTCACACTACATGAAGAAAAGACTACCGCCAGTCCTATGAATAGGATTATGTACTTATTTGCTTTCATCTAATGTAAGTTTTAGTACTCTCTTGGTTTCTTTCGTTACTTTGAACCTGTCATCTATCCGCATACCTACAACCCATGCTATAGCGCCTCCAGACTCCAGTATCCAAACCCGTTTTTTATCCACAAGGGGTATTTTCTGATCAACAAAAAAATCACTTAACTTTTTCCGCCCCCCAAGACCCAGGGGATAGAAATAATCGCCTTCGTGCCAATGCCTCAATATTAACGGAAAACTTAGTTTGTCCAAATCCAAGGCCGCCTCATTACTCCCTAAGCCCTTCCAGCCCACCTTGGACACATCCCTGACATCCAAACGCAAAACCTTATCTCCAAGCTTTACTGCCCTGTCGTCCTCGGTTATTAATATCTGATCCCCTTGTTGCGTGTATTTCTGCCTTGTAATAATAATCTGCCCTCGATCATTTAGCACTACCCAATCACCTGTTTCTATAAACTTGCCGGGCTGGGATGAAATTATATCCCCTACCTGATCTATTATCCCTGGTGCCAGACCCAGTGAAGCTAAATATTCGTACAGAACCAGGTCCTTATGCTCACATTCTTGGAGTTTTTGTTTGTTAATAATTATATCATCCCCGCTGCGTTCTGTAATCTGATCAATACACGCATTAATATAGTCTTTTACTACGGCATAAACCTGTGATAAATTTCTCGATGCCCGAAGCACATTCTCTTTAAAGGCAGGATTAAGTTTTTTCATCTCAGGAATAATCACATGCCTGATACGATTGCGTGTTATGGTTATATCATCGTTAGTATGGTCTATCCGGTAGGACAATTGTCTATCTTCACAGTAACGCAGTATCTCGTCCTTGAAAGCAAATAGCAATGGCCGTATAATCTTTCCACGCTTAAGTGGTATGCCTAATAAACCCCTGATGCCTGTGCCACGGGCTAGATTATGCAAAATAGTCTCTACATTATCATCGGCATTATGAGCCGTGGCTATCAGGTCAAAACCCCTCTCCCTGCTCAATGTCTCAAACCAATCATATCTCAACTTTCTGGCTGCTTCCTCTACTGACAAACCACTGTCCCGTGCATAAGCTTTAGTATCAAAATCAATTGTAAAAAATTCCACACCCAACCTTTGTGCAAAATCCCTGCTAAAAACCTGATCTTCATCTGCGTCCTTACCCCTTAAATGAAAATTCACATGAGCCAGTGCAAACTCTGTCCCTGTCCTGTGAAGCAAATCTGCCAATGCCACAGAATCTGGGCCCCCACTAAAAGCCAACAAAATCCTGTCATGATCCGCAAAAAGCTTATTTTCCTGCACAAATTTCTTAAACCTGTCGATCATTGCTTGTTTTTTAATCTAAACAAATATACACAATGACATGCAAAAACACTAAAAACACTTAAATCGCATACTTAATCAAAAAATTAAGCACTTGCCCAGGACATTATGTATATTTCAGTAAAACCGAAAGCATTGCGTTATGAAAAATTATACCTGGTCAATAGTCATAGGCCTTTCGTTTATCATTGGAGTTTATATTGCATCCAATGCCTTTATTCACCGCCACAAAGACACTGAGACAATTCACGTCAAGGGTTTAAGCCAGAGAAATTTCACATCTGACTTGATCGTATGGGAAGCAAGCTTTACCCGCAGTGCGCCCACACTTAAGCTTTGCTACAAACAGATAGCCCACGACAGGGATATTGTCCGGCAATACCTGTTAGCCAATGGCGTAAAAGAGGATGAAATCGCTTTCATGGCTGTGGAAGCTCGGGAAAAATACCGTACTTATTACGACGAAAATGACAATTACCATCAAGAATTCGTTGGATACATACTCACACAGAGATTTAAAATTCAATCAAAGGACGTGGAAAAAGTAGAAAACATATCTCGCAAAATAAGTGAGCTCATTGACAAGGGCATATATTTATCTTCCGAAAGGCCTAAATATTTCTATACCAAGCTTGATGAGCTAAAGATACAAATGATTGCCGAGGCAACTGAGAATGCCCGCCTCAGAGCCGAACAAATCGCAGAAAAATCAGGCGCACATCTGGGCAAGCTAAAAAGTGCATATCTAGGTGTGTTTCAGATCACAGGACAATATAGCAACGAGAGTTATACATGGGGCGGAGTTTTTAACACCTCGTCTAAAGAAAAAACTGCATCCGTTACAATTACTGCAGACTTTATGATCAGGTAAACAGTCCAGACTAACTTGCAAATTTCATATCTATCATACCCCTTGCACTGGTCTAACTGCTACAATCAATATTAAAGAAGGAGGGCGCTTGCACCCTCCTTCTTAACATAATGAACGAATTATAGCTCCGGCTATAATTCAATCATGTATCCCGCCATGAATACAATTACTCAAACACATTGCTTAAATAATCACACGCTTTTGTCCACGTGCATATAGCTGCTCAAGCACAGCCACGGGATCCTTGAATTTACTAGTCAATATCATTGCTGCAATAATATATGGCTTATAACTAGCCTCTTTGTATGTCTCAATACGATAACGTTCGAAAACATCTGCGTCCACCTCGCCATGTTCGCACGACACGCCTGTTATATCCGCAGGCAAGCAATGCATATACAGTCCCTGGCCATCACGTGTAAGCTTCATCAGTTGCTCTGTGGTTGTCCAGTCCTTATGCTTAGCATTCTCTGCCAGGGCTTGCTGCTCGAGGTCATCGAGGGCTTTGACATTACCCTCTTTCAAAAGTTTTGTGCGCTCTACCATGATGCTATATGGAGCCCAGCTCTTTGGATATACTATGTCTGCATCTTTGAACGCCTCGTCCATCGAATGGGTTATTTCAAACTTAGCGCCTGTCTGCTGTGCGTTTAGTTTAGCAAGCTCCACAATATCTGGTTCCAGGTCATAACCTTCGGGATAAGCCAGGGTCACATCCATTCCAAATCGTGTCATCAGTGCAATAATACCCTGTGGTACAGACAATGGCTTTGCATAACTTGGAGAATAAGCCCAGCTCATTACCAGCTTCTTACCCTTGAGCTTGTCAAATCCTCCAAAATAATTAACCAGATGCTGAAGGTCTGCCATTGCCTGTGTAGGATGGTCTAGATCGCATTGCAGGTTAACCAGGCGTGGCCGCTGGGGTAATACTCCTTTTGCATAACCTTCGTCAAGGGCATGAGCAACCTCAAGCATATATTGGTGTCCATAGCCAAGAAACATATCATCTCTTATACCTATTACCTCTGTCATGAACGAAATCATATTCATTGTCTCGCGGACAGTCTCGCCATGTGCTACCTGTGTCTTTTTCTCATCAAAATCGACGACCTGGAGGCCTAACATATCAGATGCAGAGGTGAAAGAAAAACGGGTACGTGTAGATTTGTCACGGAAAATAGAAATAGCCAAACCCGAATCAAATAACCGTGGAGAAATATTGTTTTCCCTCAGAAAACGCAGAATCTGTGATACTTGAATAACAGTCTTCAGATCGTCAATGCTTTTGTCCCATGTAAGCAAAAAATCTTTATCAGTTAGATTTTCATGCTTGTACTTAAGAAGGTCAGCTAGCAATTCATGAAATTTGTTAACATCAACCATAGCCTATTTATTTTATAGATTTACACTAAAAGCATAGAGTGCATAAAAAGCAGAAGCTTTGACCAGATGATCGACAGGCACTTTCTCATTTGGTGCATGTGCAAGCACCTCATTACCAGGACCAAATCCAATGATTGGTATACCATGAATACCATTTATCACAACACCATTGGTTGAAAAAGTCCATTTGTCAATCACAGGCTCTTTACCGAACAAATCTATAAAAACTTTTCTACCTGTCTGAATAACATTGTGGTTTTCGTCAATTTTCCATGTTGGGTAATATTTCTCCATGCCGTATTCCAGTCCAGTCCATGCTTTACCATTGTAGTAAGGTATTTTAATTTCTGCCTCAATTCCCAGTTTGTCTAGAATTTCCTGTAGCTCAGCTATAACAGTCTCTTTGGTCTCACCCCATGTCAAACGTCTATCTAGATAAAGATGTGCATAATCTGCGACAGAGCAAAGTGAAGGGGCATCAGACTTAAACTCACTAACAGTCACGCTACCTTTACCAAGAAAAGCATCTGTTCTGATGCGTTCATTAAGCTTTTCAATTTCCAGGGCAACACGGGAGGCCTTGTAAATAGCATTATCTCCGCGTTCTGGAGCTGAACCATGAGCCGAAACACCATGAAAAATAATCATCAACTCCATTCGTCCGCGATGGCCACGGTATATATTAAGGTTGGTAGGCTCTGTAATAATAACAGCATCTGGCTTGATTTTATCTTCTTCGATAATATATTTCCAGCACAGTCCATCAGAATCTTCCTCCATAACTGTACAGGTGAAATACACGGTCATATCTCTATCGTATCCAAGCTCTTTCATAATCCTTCCTGCTGTAATAAAAGAAGCGGCGCCGCCTTCCTGGTCCACTGTGCCACGTCCATGTACATAACCATCTCTTATTTCTCCAGACAATGGGTCAAAATCCCAATTATCCAGATTACCCAGATCCACGGTATCTATATGTGCATCAATGGCCAAAATTTTAGGTCCATTACCTATCCGACCAATAAGATTGCCAAGCGGATCGATAAAAACTTCATCAAATCCGGCCTCTTCCATTTGTCTTTTAAGGACCTTTTGCACACCTTCTTCTTGTCCACTCAGGGACTTTATTTTCACTATTTCAGACAAATTCTCTGCAGTGTAGTGTGCATACTTTTGCGCTAAAGAATTAATCTGTTTAACTAAATCACCCATGGCAAATATTTTTCTTCTAAAAATAAAAAAACGGAGCCTGAGTGGGCTCCGTTTTAACAAAAATTAAATAAAAAAAAGCTTACTTAGCAACTTTGTCTGACAAGTTAGAGCCTGCAACAAATTTAACAACTTTCTTAGCTGGAATAGTGATAACTTCTTTAGTGCGAGGATTACGTCCTTTACGAGCCTGACGCATAGCTACTTTCCATGTACCAAAACCAACGAGAGAAACACGTTCGCCCTTTGCCAGAGCTTCTGAAACAGCATCCATGAAGGCGTCCAAAGCCTTCTTTGCACTAGCTTTTGACATGCCAGCTTTGCTAGCAATAGCTGAAATCAATTCTGCTTTGTTCATAGTTAATTTTTTTAAAATTTTAAATTAATTAAAAAAAAGTTTTACCCATTTGCAAATCTATTATTTTTTCTCAAATACACAAATATTTACGCATATTTTTTTGACTAAACACCTTTTTTTGTAGGGCGAAGTACCGGATTTAGATGTTTAATCAAAAAAAACTTTCTTTTTTA
>JALWNS010000136.1:0-5334 GCA_027083655.1 Bacteroidales bacterium
GTATCCTGTAAATAAAAATATAATGTCAAAAATACAACAATGTATATAATAGACGCTATGGTCATTGAATAAATATAGGATGGTAATATCTTTGTTATACTTACTATTTTCGTTCCTGACTTTTTCATCTCTTCATATTTTTCACCCAATTAAGTACAAATTTAAAAAATTATGCCATATAGACAAGATTAAAACTTAGGAAATTATTTAAAGTACGTTTTTATAATAATCCTAATTAACCGCTCTGGTATAAAAGGCTTTACAACCCAGCCCATGACACCTGCCTTTTTTGCTTTCAACTTCAACTCCAAACTCTGGGAATAGCTCATCATCAAAACCAACACATCAAACCGGCTTAATATCTTTTTCGCCAATTCTGTGCCATCCTGGCCATCTATCGTATCATTTATCAAAACAATATCTATATGGTTTTTCTCCAGCACAGCAAAAACCTCATCCGCTTTACTGGCTATAAATGCCCTATAATTAAACTTTTCCAATGTAAACACCAGGACATCTAATATTGTTTTTGATGTATCTGCCAACAAAAATGTATACATGCTCAAAGGTTAAAGTTCAAACTCTTCATCAGTTTCAAATTTATGATACTTATATGCAAGCAAAGATAAAAACTCACTAATCTTATTGACTGCCTGGCCTGTAGCTTCTGATATAGGTTGCTTCTTTAATCGCAACATCCATATACCATACATTACTTCTAGGGCTATCTCGATAATTGATTTATCCTTGTCTTTTGCCCTATTTATGTATTCTGCTAAGTACGGCATCACCTCATCAAAAAGCCTCTGGTAATCTTGGTGAAAAGGTGAACGCATCAAACGTATATGCATGTCTGTCAAATCCCTAACAACGCTCTGTAAAACTTGAATATGCCCCTTCTCCTCTACGCCTTCATTTTTCATTGTTTCTATTAAGCTTTCATACCACTGCCGCATAGCTTCCCTCGTTTCTTCATCCACATCAAATTGGCTAATAACATGTTCTTCAATCTTATCTATATCAAAATTAAAACCCCGTATCATATCCTCGATCTGCCACATATACAGGACATACTCAACAATATTTTCTCGCTTTTTCTCCCTGGCTATTATCATAATACTTCTTCTTTTAAAAGTTAATGTAAAAATCCTTGGTCAATGCCTTGTATGCTTTACTATATCCATTTTGTTCCTGAATATTCAACCACTCCTCCTGACACCACTCTATCTTTCTTGAAAACTGCACAATTACCCTTTTAGGCTTATCTCGCCCCTTTGTACAAATATACAACCTCTTTTGGCAAAACAAGTACTCAAAATTAAATTCTCTCTCCAACAACCGCAAATTATCATAAGGTACAATAACATACACTGCCCCATCCGGGGACAAGATACTTGAGCTTTTTCTTGCCAAACCCCTATAAGTCAATGCAGTATCATGCCTTGCAAGTGCTATAGAATTATCTTCTGAACGCATTGATTGTACAAAAAACGGTGGATTTGACACTATCCCATCAAACATGAGTGTGCCAAAATCATATTTCTCAAAATCCCCTGACAACACATGCAAACGATCCTTCCATTGCGAACGCCTAAAGTTCTCCCTACACAATGCTACTGCCTCCGGATTTATATCTATTGCATAAATGTCACTATTAGGATATTTTTGTGCTAACATCAAAGCAATAATACCAGTTCCACTTCCTACATCTAATAAATAGCGGGGATTAACAAAGCTAGCATAAGCACCTAATATAACACTATCGGTCGTTATCTTAAAAACATTTTTCGATTGCCTTACTGTAAATTGCTTTAATCTAAACTCCTCTTGCATCAGTAAAGTATCTTTGGCTTTGTCTTAATTTTCAAAGCTGTGGTAGGTAGCCTATAATAAAAGCCTAAATTAGCTAATACCTCTCCTTTATTCAACAAAGGCATGTCCAAGTATGTTAACAAGACATCAAAACCAAACCTATTATAATCAAAACTCAAACCGCCAACAGGTGTAATCTCCTTTGTCATATCTGTCAATAAAGTACCCCTATATGTTGCATGCGACAGAAGAAAATTTGCTCCTAAGCTTAAATAACTATTCACACGCCCGATGTGAAATAGGTATAGGTCTTTCCTTGCTGTAATATCAATAATCCAACGCGACTCCCAATACTGGTAAAACACATGTTCACTCTCCTGGATTAATATTCTCTTACTCATTAACCTTTGGTAAAAACCAAAAGTCAGACTAACATTGCTAAACAACTCCCTCAATCCTAGATCTAACCCGGGCATATAACTTCCAAAATTAAAAAACTGGGCAAAGCGCACATAGTATTCAAGCATAAAAGTAGGAGTACGTAATCCTCTCTTTGCCAAAACCCGGCGCGCATGATAATTCTGCTGAAATTCAGCCACCTGGTATGCATCAAACTGACCATTGACAAAATTATCAAAACTGGGATCCTTCTCCATTAGATAATCAAACACCTTATGACTTCGACTATAAATAGCAAAATCAACTGGAGAGGCAAGATCATTTGTCAAAAGGTCCAACCTTGCCTCATTGTCTACCAAATCCTGGGCTGCCAATAAGTTATTATATTGCGCCGCAACATGTAATGGGGTAATACCCAAGGTGTCTGGCATATTTATATCTGCACCATAATAAATTAGCATGTTAATCAGCAACGTGTCATTAAAATAAGAAGCCAATTGCAAAGGTGTCCACCCATCTACAATACGGTCTGGATCTGCACCATATAAAAGAAGCATATCTGCGGCTGTATAATTACCATTTCTAATTGCATAATAAAGTGGTGTCCGGCCTGCCCAGTCCTCAATATCGGGGTTTGCTCCATGCTCGAGAAGAAAACTCAAAACTGTGTCCTTATAGTTTATAACTGCAAAGGAAACAGCAGGTGGGTCATACGGCGGGACAATGTCAATCTTAGCCCCTTTGTCTAATAAAAGCTTGATTATATTAGTATCCCCAGTCTCCACTGCAAAAAGCAATGGAGTTATACCATAAACATCTTCATAATTGGGATTGGCTCCTTGAGAGAGCATTAATTGAACAGAATCGGCATTACGGCTAAGAATGGCACTTATAAGTAATTGGTTTATATCCTGTTGCTGTATTTGTGCCACAATGCTATTTGTCCCAAAACAAAATATAGCAAGAAAAATAAAAATTCTCCTCATATACCTCACACATTTAAGTTAAGGCTCTGCAAAGCAGAGCCCTTAACTTTAATATATTATCTAACAGGTGTGAATATTCGTCTAATTTTTTCTGCTGTCCAGCTCCTCATAGTCATCCACCTGTTAAGCGGTATATTTACCCCTGCAGTGAGATAAATATTCATCCGGTAATCTATATTAGAAAATGGTCTAACAACCCCTTCGCTAGTCGTTGTCTTAAAATCTTTATTAACAAAGTTTCTCAAGCTATATTCAATGTCCAAGTAATAAACACTATAATTGACACCCAAGAAGAAAGAGGATGTCATCCTATGCACCTGTGCCTGCGTAAGGGTATTAACATTAACGCCTTCTACCCATGTACCATACTGGTACTCTTTGACACTGAGGTTTATATATTGTTTAAAACCTACGGTCAAATATGTCTGGTTAATAAAAATATCCTTAGGATTATACTTTATGTAAATCGGTATAACAATAGAAGTAGACCTAAACATATCTGTAGCATAAAAGGACGAGTCTACACTCATATACTGTATAGAATACCCAAAATTCTGAACCTGTCCACCAATAACAATACCAAACCTATTAGTATTAGCATCAATATGGTAATGAACTGAAAAAGCGGCGCCTGGAGTATAATTAATTGTAGGTCTCGTCGTTAAAGCCATATCCCCCAAAGGGGTACGCACCAATAAATTATCGTTAGGCTCTGGGAAAGGCACAAAATTATTAACCAAACCTAATTTTACTGCAAAATATCTATATTCTTTTTTATCACTCTGTGCCCATAACGAAACAACTGTAAATAGCAGTAGCACAACAAGTATGATAAATCTCTTTTGTTTCATAATCAAATATTTTTATTATGGTAAATATTCCCACAACAAATTAAGAATAGTATTTTGATTATTCCCTCCACCCACGAAGATACGGATTCTCAAACCATGTTCAACCTGTTTCTTTTTAATCACAAAACTAATAGCTCCGGCTCTTGGCTGGGCCTCGAGGAAGTCCTCATGCATATGACTTCTTTCGAGCCAAGTATTGTTCTTCAGATCATAGGCATACCAATCATTATAATATGTCTGGGCATCAGCCTGTCCAGTTCCTATATAAAAGTACTTATTCAACACACCATCACGAGAAAATTCTATATAACTTACCACTGCATTATAACGGGCAGGGAATGGTACATTTTGTATAGCTCGTAAAAAAGTAGCATTATCATTAGGATTGAATAAGTAGTAATCATTAAGAGCTCTACCGCTACCATCATCACCTCCACCCAGGAAAACAATTTCACCGTTAGACACTGCAATAGCATCTAACCTGGCACTCATATTATTTTCAAAGGTATGTAATGTCCATACCCTATATGGATCCACGTAACCTGTATCAGAATCTTTTGTATAATCATATTTTAGCACGTCACTACGGGGGAAGTCACGCTTACCGTAGCCTACGAAGCCCCACCATTGGTTGTTATATATAACAGACCAGGCTATAGCACCAAATCTCTCCTGTGACTCTGGCATATCAGTAATGCGTCGCCAGCTATGTCCATACGGATAAAACTTATAAAAATCTCCAGTATAGGAAGTATCAACGGTCAGACTGGTCTTGCCGGTACCAACATAAATATAACTGCCAATTACAAATGAAACTGCTTTATATCTTGGCAGACCTGGGAAATCAGGCTCCTGTGTCCATTGCTCTGTCTCTGGATCGTAGCCATAAAAATCATCCAACAGTTGATAACCATTATAACCTAACCCCATGTATACAAGATATTCATCATTCTGGGAATCATAAACTTCTGCAACAACTGCTTCTGTCCTTGACTCAAGGGGCCCACTGGCTATTTTCATATTTCCTCTGTAAAACCATATATCCCTTGGCACTGCTGTACGGAATTCGGTAACAACCTGGTTGTATGCAGTATCTATTTTGCCAGAATTTACTTCTTTAAAAACAACAAAACTACGTGTATAATAACTAGTATCTAAGAGCAAACCTGTTAGCTCTGAAGTAAATGTAATAGCCGAATCCGTGGGGTTAAAACTAACCGAATCACTAGTATACACGACAGATGCATTAAACAAAGTAGGATTAGGGTTATCAATTGACCATACAT
>JALWNS010000136.1:5344-6559 GCA_027083655.1 Bacteroidales bacterium
CCGAATTTCAAAATCTCCACTGTATCCTGGATGTTAAAAATATGGGCTTTGATCAAAGCAACATGGATACCACTATACAAAACCGAATCCTTTTCGGCCAACATAAACAGATAAGCCCCATATCCATTTACCATCGTCTGGCTAGTTATCTTACGCCAGACAATTATATCGTTATCAGTTTTTTTGCAACTTGCAAAAAAGCTAGAAATAAATATAAGAATAAAAGAATATGTAAGTATTTTTTTCATAAGCCAATCTTTTTTACCATTTTATAATAAACCAATCACTATCTGCACCGTCTAAACGTGATGGCCTCGAATCGTCTAAAACAATTTCAATATAGCCCACATCTTCTGGTGCAAACATCCTAGTTATTGAAGTAATCAGACCTTTATCAAAATAATGCGGATAAGGATTATAACATTCCATAAGGGCATGATGGCCTTGCTCATCAAACTTTTCAAGCTTGTAATATCCTATGTCACCACCCCTATGGTTCATGTGGTATGCCTCATTTATACTATTCAAAGCCTGTTCCAGTGTTCTGATATCTGGTGGAAAAATTGCATTCCTCGGAATACCTTTACCAATGGCAAAAAGTGTATTAGGTCCTATTTCGTCGTTAATAAACTTTAATGCTTTTAACAAGTTCTTTAAAGGATACCATTTATCCTTATCTACCTCAACAATATCAAACATTTTAAGGATTTCTAGCATCTGGCGCTCAAAGATTTTATCTATAGATTTTGTAATATTTTCAACAACTGTCCCCAAAACATCAACTTTATCATCAAACGGAATAAATTGTGCCATATTATTTAGAATTTGAAAAGTTTTAAAACAAAGTTAAATATTTCGCAAGTAAAATACAATTTTATTTGACAATTAACTTGTTTATGTAGCATCCTGAAAAACAGGAAATTCTATATAAAAAGTCGTACCTTTACCTAATTCCGTTTCAAACCAAATCTTTCCTTTAGCATTCTGAACTATGTTTTTGACCATTGACAATCCCAGTCCCATACCGCTGGATTTTGTCGTAAAACTAGGTGTGAACAATTTATGTTTTACATCATCCGGGATGCCGGTTCCATTGTCTATCACTTTTATAAGAGCTGTATTCTCCCTTCTTTCTAGCTCAACAATGACAGTACCTTTTACCCCCTCGGGTATAGCCTGGATAGCATTTTTAATCAGGTTAATCAAAGCTCGTGA
>JALWNS010000137.1 GCA_027083655.1 Bacteroidales bacterium
CAATCCAAACCACTTAAACACAATAATTAGGATAAATGCTAAAATTATAAAAACATACTTGCGCCAGTTTTGCCGCCAGGTATAATCCCCCTCGAACTTGAAGGATATTAGCCTGGCAGGGACAACAAGCAAAATTGACAGCACAACTGCCATAATTGTAAAAACTAAGTCTTTCTGCAGCAAAACAATGCCCTGAAGGTCCATGGCAAGGACCATTGAACCAAAGAAAATAGCAAGGGCAGGAGTTGGCAGTCCTTTAAAAATTTTTTTCTGTTCCGGATCGTTATTAAATTTAGCCAGACGCAACGCAGAAAAAACAACTATTATTAACCCAACATAAGACAAGTATCTGTTATCCACATAATTAAACACAATAAATGAAGGTAGTAAACCAAAAGTCACTATATCTGCCAGGGAGTCCAGGTCTTTCCCTATAGGGTTAATTACCCGCAGGGCCCTCGCAACAAATCCATCAAAAAAATCAAACACAGCACCCAAAAAAATCATTAAACTTGCACTTATCAAATCCCCCTGAAAACTCAATATTATTCCTATGGCACCTGAGAGGAGATTTAAAAGCGTCAATGTATTTGGAAAAATATTTTTCACACTGTTTTTCATCACAACAAATTTAGGACTTTATGCCCAGATAGTCAGTTATAGCAATGACTTTCTGAACATTGGGGCTACTGCCCAGGGCATTGGTATGGGCAATAGCATGGTTGCCTCCGCACACGATGCTAGTGCTGTGTATTACAACCCAGCCAACATTACAAAAATATCCAATACTTTTGATTTTGCCATCACACATAGCGAATATTTTGGCAGCATAGCAAATTATGATTTTCTCCTCTTTGCTTATAAGTACAACGAAAAAACATACCTGGGCTTTGGCTTATTACGTATGGGCATTGACAACATACCCAACACACTAAACATCTATAACAACGGTAGCTTCAACCTGGACAATATTACCTATTTCTCAGTGGAGGATTATGCTATGTTTCTGGTCTTTGCCCGAAAGAGTGCAAAACTCTCGTACGCTATCCGCTCAAAGCTGGTTTACCGCCACCTGGGAAGCTTTGTTAATGGGTATGGCTTTGGGCTAGATGCTTGCCTTGCTTATCAGTGGCGGGATTTTCATTTCGGTGTAAATATTAATGATGCTTTGGGCACATTTACAGCCTGGTTTTACAACCTGGACCAGCAGACAATCGACATATTAGATAGCACTGGTAATGAGATACCACACAATACAGTAGAAATTGCCGTACCGTCAACTACCCTTGGTGTTAGCCGTGACCTGAAGATAAACGGTAAATTAACTTTAAGGTCAGAGCTGGATTTGTTTATTCAATGGGCACAGCGTACCTCTGCCCTTATTAGCACGCCAGTAGCAAGTCTGTCTCCTGGCCTTGGTACTGAATTTATATTTAAAGATGTGTTATTCATCCGGGCAGGACTGTATAATTTCCAGAAAATAACCTACTTTTCCAATAACACCAGTGTCAATTTCACTTCAAAGATAAACTTCTTCCCGTCATTAGGTATAGGATTCCGCTATCACAAAGTCATAATTGATTACACTTTCCAGAACCTGTTTAATCAAGCTGTGCCTTTGCAATCACACTTCATCACAGTGCGTTTCCCTCTCAATTCCCATTTCTGGAGTAAAAAGCAAGATTAAACCTGGTCATCGAAATAAATAACCTGGTTACTGACATAATTGGCAAAGTAATCAAGCAAGGGGTCGCGCGCACCCATCAGTAGCACTACGGTATGAGGCTTTGCTTTCTCCCTGATAAGATCTGGCAAAGACTTGCGGTATTGGAGGAAATAAGCATTCTTGCCACTGGCTCGTAGCTTGTCTATGTAATCACGTGCGCAGACATCCCTGGGCGCTGTGCCGCCGGCATAATAGACCGGCGACATGACGAAGATATCTTCGTCACGCAGCAAAGCTGCCACAGCGCCCACCAGCTCATCGCCCCACAGTTTCAAAGGACTGAAGCCATGTGGCTGGAACCATGCAATGACCTGCCCGGCCAGTTGCTGTGCAGTCTCTATAGCAGCCACTACCTTGGACGGATTGTGCGCATAATCGTCTATTATTGAGAAATTTATCCCGCGGTAAATAACCTGCATCCTACGGGCAATGCCTTTGAAGCTTGCAATATACCTGACAGCCTGGTCCAGATCAACACCTGCTGCCGCTGCGGCGGCTATGGCCGCCGCAGCGTTCATAGCATTATGCTTGCCCAACTGGGCAATGTTAACCCTCTGCCCTCTTAGCGTAAACTCCACGCCTACCCATGACATTTCAACGTCCTTGACGCCAAAAGAACAATCTGCCTCATAGCAAAAATCATATACCCCGCCACGGCTCAGACTGGCCGCTAGCTCATTAGACTTATTAACCACCACAACACGGGAATTACTGGCAAACGTTGAAAAAATATCCATTAGCTCATCCAGCTCTTTATGGTCAATGTCAATATTTAGAATAAGACCTATCTGCGGTTTGTATTTAACCAGCGTGCCATCCGACTCATCTGCCTCAATTATTAACCATTCGCCTTTGCCATGCCATGCATTCCCAACTATACCACGGGATTGCAAGCTAAGAAGTGGAGCACCTGTTATCAACGATGGCTCCAAACCGGCCTCTTGCAAAATATGGAAAATCATTGCTGTTGTGGTGGACTTGCCTGCAGTACCGGCAACGGCTATTGTCTTGTAGTGCTCAGTTATATCCCTGAGCAGGTCTGTACGGTGAATAATTGTCAGGCCTTTCTCCCTGGCCTGTGCATATTCTGGCACTGTCTCTTCTATGGCTGTAGATACAACCACCAGGGCATCATCTGGCACCTGGGCCTGTCCCTGTGGGAAAAGCCCAATACCGGCTTTTTTAAGTTGTGAAATAACTGGATGCTGGGGCTCCTGGACGAATAAGCGGTCGGATCCCAACACCTGTTTACCACTAAACGAGAGAAACTGTGCTATGGCACTCATGCCGGCGCCTGCTACTCCTACGAAAAAAAATTTTTCTTCGCTCAGATATGACATTTTTCTTATTTTTTGGTCTAACAGCTGATGTTAATTTTCAAATTTTTTACCAATGAAAAAAATTGCTATCCTACTGACCGGCCTAACATTAGTCTTTCATACCATTGCACAAACAAATGTCAAAATAGACCGCAGTCAGTTCATCCAAAACGCTATAAAACCACTCAAAGGTTCGGACAAGTCTAAGATAAACAAAAATCTCCGTTATGGGGATTTTTATTTTGAACAAAAAACAAAAGGCGGTTATCTGGAAGCACTAAAATATTATGAACAAGCTTATCCATATAACCCTAACAATATGGGTATAAACTACAAGATAGGTATTTGCTACCTCAAGACCCTGTTCAAAGGACGTGCCCTGGGTTATCTGCAAAAAGTTATTGATTCTGTACCAGATTTCACACCTGACCTTTTATACTTTTATGCACAGGCTCTGCAATACAACTACATGTTTGACAAGGCAATAGAATATTACCAGCAATTCAAACAGACCAAGCTTTACGAGAAGAATGATTATTACAAATTTTTCACAGACAAACACATAATAGAATGCCGCAATGGTAAAAAATTGGTACAGGATAGTTTGCCTATAGGCCTGGTGAACATGTCAAACATAAACTCTCCTTACGACGATTACGGGCCTGTCATCACTGCAGATGGGGAAAAGATTTACTTCACTTCCCGCCGGCCTAATGAATATCAACTAAAGGATATAGACGGACAGTATTATGAAGATATTTATTACAGTGAGCTAACCAATGGCCATTGGCAGGCTGCCCAAAGTGCAGGCTATCCCCTGAACACACCAACACACGATGCTGTAGTTGGACTATCATATGACGGTCAAACGATTATTATCTACCGGGATGAGGACCTGTACTGGAGCCACCTGGAGGGTAAAACATGGTCAAAGCCACAAAAATATCCCAAACCAATAAACTCGGGTGAGGTTGAGAGCTCTGCAGCTTTGAGCATAGACGGCAATACAATTTATTTTGTTCGGGGCAAGACTGCTGATCCTTTGACTAGCAACGGAGATATTTACTACAGCGTGAGGGATAGCAACGGCAATTGGTCTGAGCCTGTTAAGCTCCCTGACAACGTCAACACACCTTACGATGAGGATGGCCTGTTTCTGCATCCGGACGGACGCACTCTTTACTTTAGCTCCAAGGGACACAACTCGATGGGTGGATATGATGTATTTAAAACTGTCAGACAGGATGATGGCACATGGTCAGATCCTGTTAACCTGGGCTATCCCCTTAATACACCCGATGATGATATTTACTTTGTTCTTTCTGGTAATGCCAAAATTGGCTATATCTCGGCTGTAAGGGAAGATACCAAGGGCTTTACAGATATTTACCAGGTGCATTTCTTTACAGCTGCTCCATATCTCTCGGGTGAGGAAAAGCTAATAGCAGACCTTGCACAACCACAGAAAGAGACATCCTTTGAGCCGCCTGCAAAAATCACACTTGTCAAAGGTCAAGTACTGGATGAAAATGGTAATCCTGTAGAAGCAGAAATAGAAATCATTGACAACGAGACAGGTAAAGTTGTTTACCGTGTCAAGACCAATAGTGCAACAGGACAATACATGGTCAGCCTCCCCCCTGGACGAAACTATGCTATGGTTATCCGCAAGGAAGGTTATCTGTTCCGGTCAGAAAACTTCAACCTTGTAGAAGAAGATGAATACCACGAAGTACAAAAAACCGTAGTCCTGACAGACCTAAGTGAAGAAGGGAAGACAGAGCTGAGAAACATCTTCTTTGATTATAACAAGGCTACGCTCAAGCCAGAATCTTATCCAGAGTTAAACCGTCTGGTCGAGTTTCTAAAAAAGTATCCGGATATAAAAATCGAAATCTCAGGACATACAGACACACTTGGCACATTGGAATACAACATGCAATTGTCTGAGAGGCGGGCAAAAGCAGTTTACAACTACCTGGTAAAGAGAGGTATATCTCCAGACAGGCTAACTATCAAAGGATATGGACCACTAAAACCAATAGCTAGCAATAGGACAGCAGAAGGACGCGCCCGTAACAGGCGCGTAGAGATAAAAATCATTAGCACGAAATAAGCTTAAGCTTGTGCTGGGCCTCCGAAATTAATAGGGATACCAGGGCCCTGGGGTGCAATATCTTTTATTTTGCCAAATTGCTCTTCGTAGCGCTGGATATTCTCTCCAAGGGCTTTAAGCAGGCGCTTGGCATGTTCGGGTGTCAGAATAATGCGGGCTTTTACCTTGCCTTTGGGCACTCCTGGCAAGATTTTGATAAAGTCAATAACAAACTCGGCATGTGAATGTGCTATGACAGCCAGGTTAGAATAAATACCTTCGGCAACATCTTCGGGTAGCTCAATATTCAATTTGTTGTCCATTTTTTCTTTTTCCATGGTGTATGTACTTTTACTTTTGTTTTTCTCAAAATTAAAAGAATTTTATAGCAATTCAAAGCCAGCTTATGAAGAAGATTATTCTATTTTTTTTGGTAATAATCATTATAGCAGACTTATTGTGGGGCAATACGTGGCATTTGATTTTTCAACATGATAGCTACAGCCTGTGGCAAATATTATATTATTTCCGATTGCCTCGCATTGTTAATTCACTTATAGCAGGCATAGGTCTGGGGCTGGCCGGTCTGGTACTGCAGACGGTTTTCCACAATCCCCTTGCAGGGCCTTATGTTCTGGGTATTAGCTCTGGTTCTGCCCTGGGCGTGGCAATAGCTCTGATGATATTGGGATCTATGTCAAAATTAATATCCTTTGTAGGTACATTTATGTTTGCCCTTGTTGGTGCTTTACTGGTCATAATAATCCTGACAATTCTTGCACGGCACTATTCAATGGTAGCTATCATAATTGCCGGAGTGTTATTAGCTGGTATCTTTAGTGCATTAATAAGTGTACTGCAATATTTTTCTCCTGCTTATTCTGTCAAAAATTATGTGGTATGGACAATGGCCTCGGTGGATATGAGTAATTACCCAATCATTATTACCAACCTGATTATCATAATATTATCAACCATAGCTATCGCTAGTAAAACAACAATTCTGGATAGTTTTTACTTAGGAGAAGAATATGCCCTGACCATGGGTGTCAATGTCAGAGAGGAAAGGACAAAGCTAATTATAATTATAGGTATAATTATAGCTTTTTTAACGGCTAGCTATGGTCCAATAGCCTTTGTTGGAGTAATATCGCCCCACATAGCACGTTGGTTAACACATAGCATGCGCCATAATGTTCTAATCTTGTATTCTGGCCTGGTTGGTGCAGGCATAATGGTAATGTCAGATTTCTTATCTCATGCTTTTGGAGTGACTATACCATTAAATGCAATTCTTTCACTTTTAGGTTTACCTGTCATGTTTCTCTTAGTTCTAAAACGTGAATATGAATTCTTCTAGCCACCAGTGTAATAAATCTTATCATCTTTATCTATAAGGTCAATA
>JALWNS010000138.1 GCA_027083655.1 Bacteroidales bacterium
AAGCAAGGTTGTGTCAACCATACCCCCAAAAAAAGGTTGTCCCAAAATGTGAATTTAGTTATTCTAAAAATTAGCTCAAAGCGCTACGCAATACCACACGCTAATGAAATATGTTGCATCTCTGCGCCGTATCCTTTTCTGTAAATTGCTTCATTAGTGAAGTTACATCGCAAAATAGAAAATTTTATTATCCACGTAATAAACCCTTTCAAGTCTTTTGCCAAAAAATAACTAATTTTGTTGTTCTAGAAACAGAGGACACAGCATGGCACAGGAACAATACATTGAGATAACTGGAGCAAGGGAAAATAATCTGAAAAATATCTCCCTGCAGTTGCCACGTGGCAAGCTCATCGTCATAACAGGCGTTAGTGGTTCGGGTAAATCGTCCCTGGCTTTTGATACGCTTTTTGCCGAGAGTCAGAGACGCTATATTGAAAGCCTCTCGGCTTACGCACGCCAGTTCCTGGGTAAGGTCAAGAAGCCTGAAGTGGACCAGATCAAAGGCCTGCCACCGGCTATTGCCATAGAGCAAAAGGTAGCTACTGCCAATCCGCGCTCCACTGTGGGTACTGCAACCGAAATTTATGATTATCTACGTTATTTGTTTGCGCGCATTGGCAAGACCATCTCGCCTGTGTCTGGCAAGGAAGTGAAGCGGCACAGTATTCAAGATGTGGTGCAGTTTTTTTCCCGTTTTGATGAGGGTGTGAAAGCATATTTACTTGCGCCTCTAGACCTGGATTATGAGCAACTGCAAGCTAAGCTTGATTTTTACGAGCACGAAGGATTCATGCGTTTTTATGCGGAATTTGATAACCTAGCAGAAGGCCAGGTTATTCGTCTGGCAGAGCTGCGCGAAAAGCCCGAGGCAATAAAAGACGCACGCAGTCTTTACCTGCTAATTGACCGCGTCAAGGTGCAGCATACCGAAGATTTTGAGAGCCGTATTGCCGACTCTGTGCGTACTGCATTCTTTGAAGGACGCGGAGCTTGTGTGGTCAAAATCTTTGACAATGAACAGACGATTACAGAGACATTCTCCAACCGTTTTGAGGCAGACGGGATAGAATTTCACGAGCCCACGCCTGAGATGTTCAACTTCAACAGTCCCATTGGTGCCTGCCCTGTATGTGGCGGTTTTGGCAATACCATTGGCATAGACGAGGATCTGGTTATTCCGAACAAAAACCTGTCTGTTTACCAGGATGCTGTGGCTCCATGGCGCGGACCTAAATTACAGTATTATAAGAATTTACTCGTACGCAATGCACATAAATTTGATTTTCCTGTACACACGCCATACAAGGACCTGACACCTGGGCAGAAGCGGCTTTTGTGGGAGGGTAATGAGTATTTTGTAGGGATTAATCAATTTTTCAAGATGCTGGAGAGCGAGCAGCACAAGGTGCAGAACCGTGTCATGCTCGCGCGCTACCGTGCCAAGACCACATGTCCGGCATGTCATGGCACACGGCTAAAAAAAGAGACCCGTTACGTCAAGGTTGGCGGCAAAAGCATACAGGACCTTGTTTTGATGCAGGTCAAAGACTTGCTTCAATGGTTTAATTCGCTAGAGCTAACAGAACATGAGCAGAAGGTAGCGCAGCGGTTAATAACAGAGATACGTCAACGTCTGCGTTATCTCAATGACATAGGGCTTGGTTACCTCACGCTCAACCGTGCATCCAACACGCTCAGCGGCGGCGAGATGCAGCGAATCAACCTGGCCACAGCCCTGGGTAGTTCGCTGCAAGGCTCGCTCTATATATTAGACGAGCCAACTGTGGGACTGCATGCGCGCGACGCCCAGAGGCTAGCGCGCGTACTGCGCAGTCTGCAGCAAATCGGCAATACTGTCGTGGTTGTTGAGCATGACGAAATCGTCATACGCGAGGCCGACTATATCGTGGACATGGGTCCTGGTGCTGGTATCTTTGGCGGGGAAGTGGTCTTCTCTGGCAGGTATGACGGTTTTCTGGCTGCAGATACGTTGACTGCGCAGTACCTGACTGGCCGCAGGCAGGTTGCAGTCCCACAGGCCCGCCGCCGCCCTTCACGGCACAAAGGCTTTATTACCATCAAAGGCGCACGGCAAAATAACCTTAAAAACCTGGATGTACGCTTCCCGTTGAAACTAATGACTGTCGTCACAGGTGTGAGCGGTTCGGGCAAATCATCGCTCGTTATAGACGTGCTCTACTCTGCACTAGCCCATCACCTGGGGGATTATTCCCGACCCCTGGGCAAATTTGACAGTCTGGAAGGCGATGTGGACAAGATAGAGGCTATTGAGCTGGTGGACCAGAATCCCATTGGCCGTAGCTCGCGTTCCAATCCTGCTACATATATCAAGGCTTACGACTGGATACGTAAGATTTTTGCTGAGCAGCCAGCGGCCAAGATGTACGGTTTTGGTCCAGGACATTTTTCTTTCAACGTAGAAGGTGGCCGTTGTGAGGTTTGCCAGGGCGAAGGCGTTATCAGGGTAGAGATGCAATTCATGCCAGATGTTATACTGGTATGCGAGGCATGCGGTGGCAAACGCTTTAAGGACGAAGTACTGGAGGTGACCTACCGTGGAAAGAATATTTACGAGGTCCTGGAGATGACTGTGGATGAGGCCGTATCGTTTTTTGAACCGGATCCTTCGGACAAATTGTCCACATATAACCAGAACATCATAGACCGCTTAAGGATTCTGCAGAAAGTTGGGTTGGGCTATCTCAAACTTGGCCAATCCCTGAGCACGCTAAGCGGAGGCGAGAGCCAGCGCCTAAAACTTGCCACTTTCCTCCTGCAGGAAAACAGGGGAAAGCATACCCTGTTTATCTTTGACGAGCCGACTACAGGATTGCATTATGACGATGTAAACAAGCTTCTGAAGGCAATGAACGAGCTAGTTGACCACGGCAACACAGTGATAATCATCGAACACAATATGGACGTGATAAAATCTGCCGACTGGGTCATAGACCTGGGACCAGAGGGAGGCAACGAAGGAGGCCAGGTCATTTGCCAGGGCACACCAGAAAAAATTGCCCAGTGCAAGGAGTCTTACACCGGGCAATATCTAAAGCCATTGCTGACTAATCAACATGCTTAACAATACTAAGTCCTTCGGACTTGACATGTGTGCTTTTGGGATTGCCTTTGTACAGGACATAAGACATGCCTTCCACCTTGATATTCATCTCGTCTAGAGGATAGACTTTGCACATGCTAGCACCTTCTATCTTGGCATTAACGACGCGGATAGGCGTCTCTATAGCATTGATCAGACTGGCCCCCTCTATGTCAAAATCTGCATAATCAATAGGGTTGTCTAGTTGTAAGCGTACATAGCTTGCGCCCTCATCCTTGACGCTCAGGTGCTTAATCTCAGGTTCTCCTACTATCTTAATGGAGCTAGCACCCTCCAGGTCAAGTGATAAGTTATCAAGTTCAAAAGCTCCTGTGATAGTTATAGAAGCTGCTGTCTCCACGCAAATCTTCTCTATACTGGGCATGGTGATTATTATGCTAACCCTCAACGACCTGGTAGTAGGCATATCTTCATTAGCAGAAATGTAAAGAGTGGAATCATGCACAGACATTGTAAACTTCTCCAGCTCTATTGAGCTCTGCCCCTGTGATTTATCCAGCTCATCAAAAAGAAGAACGACTGTCTTGCTCTGCGAAGAATCAACCACACGGATTGAATAATCAGGGGAATACTGTATTAACACCTTTGCAGGGAATTCTAACTTTATCCTGTTAAAAGAATTAAACTTAAACTCCTTGCTAGTTTGTGCTTGCAAGGATAATGCTCCTAACAATAGCACAAAAGCTAAAATATACCTTCTCATAGCTACGTATTTTGTTTTTAACTATGACGAAACAGGAAAGCCAAAAGTTACTGCCGGGCTAATTTTTCCTTGAGTCTCTGCCAATCGCCACCATAAACAAATTTGGCATAAACAAGATAAAACGTAGCCACAATATTAACAAGGTAATTAAGCCACAGTGGCCACTGATAACGCCCTGAAGTAATATCCCCATGGGCAATATATATGAAAGTGAAGAGCACGCCAAAGGCCCACATCAACAGAAATCCCCAGCTAAAGCTAGACACATCATGAGTACGCCATGTCTTAACGACCTGTGGTATTACGCCTATTGACAAAACGATATTGCCAACCCAGCCTAGAACGTCAAAAAACATATTCGTCCTTTTTTGAAGTTTGGCTGACAAAATAAAATTTTTAAATTGCCTTAACAAACAAAACTGGTTTTGAAAATGCAACCATATTCCGAAAAATTTATTGTCAGGACGCACTATGTGGACATTCACCGCGAGCTACATCTTTATTCTCTGGTAAACATGCTTCAGGATTTAGCTGCCCGTCATGCAGACACACTTGGATTTGGTTGGGATTTTTTGAATAAGCATAATTGGTTCTGGGTGTTAATACGTCTAAGAATTGACATTGTACGTCATCCTATGTGGAAAGAAGAAATACAGGTCGAAACCTGGCCAAAGGGGCATGATGCAGTGGCAAGTTACCGTGATTTTCTCTTTACTGACGCACAAGGCCAGGAGGTAATAAAAGCCACAACCTCATGGATAGTCTTAGACCGCGAAACACGCCGGCCTGTCAGAATGTCTGAAGTCTTTAAGGATGTCCGGCCGTTGATAAAAAAGCATGCTATAGAAGAACCTGCTCCTAAAATAAGGCTTGGCCAGGATAAAAAGCTTTTGCATAGCCTCAAAGTGCTTTACACTGACCTGGATATGAACCTGCACATGAATAATGCTAATTATGTACGCAAGATACTGGATGCTTATCCTTTGGATTTCCTTAAAACACATCATCCCAAGCAACTGATACTCAATTTCCTGAAAGAAACATTCCACGACGATAAGCTAGACATCTACCTTCACAATGCTATAGAGGACAGGGTACATTATCTGAGCCTTGTCAACGGTAGCAGCCAGGCTAGTCTCTTTGCTCAGATACAATGGGAAGAGAAGGAATATAGCTTGACGTAGCAAGTATTACTGCTACCCGGTGCAAATGCATGCCAGTGGCTGCTAGGCTCTTTCCAACCCCTGCCCTGGGCAATGCAAGAGGAGAAGCACGCCCCGAAGTGGCGTGCTTCTCCTCCCAGTGGTTAATACAGATTTTACTATATACAACTCTTTACCCTGCAAGGTGCCTACGGCACGCTTGCAAGGGATGTGTGGATAACATTAGCACATAAAGTAGCCCTAAACCATTTTGGAACATTAATGCATACCTGCCTGAAGCTTGTTTTGTGGCCAGAGGTGTAAATCTTTACATCTTACCTCCAGTGGCCATCAGCTCAACGATAGCAGCGCGCTCTTCTTTGTTCATAGGAAAGACACGCCCTGTGACCTGGTTCTGTTCCATAAGCTGTAGTATAGAATGACGGTCGTCCCGTGGGATACCCACATCTGCCAGACGGGTAGGCAATCCTATGAGCTTGAAGAACTCTTCGAATTTTTTGATTGTGTCATATTCATCAAGACATTGCTCATCGAAAAGCAAACGGCCAAGATGACGTATACGGTCAGGTATCTTGTCCAGATGCAATTTCATCCAGGCGGGGAATGCAATTGAAAGTGTGGCTCCATGTGGCAAATCATACAATAGAGATAAAATATGACCAACTGCATGTGTTCCCCAGTCTCCTGTATTTCCACGGCCTATAGCAGTAGTTCCATTTAGAGCATAAGTAGATGCAAGCATGATACGCGCCCGAAGATCATAATTATTCAAGTCATTAACGAGCTTAAGTCCGGCATTCATCACCTCACGAATTATTGAAGTAGTAAAATAATCTGCTAGAGGAGAGTCTCCATCTCCGAAATATGCTTCAAGTGCATGTGCTATGATGTCAGCAATACCACAGGCAGTTTGAAAACGTGGCACTGTGATGGTCAGCCCAGGGTCAAGGAATGATTCCTTTGGAAACATAAGCTCATGGCGCATACCCTGCTTCTTTCCAACCTTGTTGTTCTGCAGTACCGCTACATTGTTCATCTCGCTTCCCGTGCCCACTACTGTGAGCACTGTCAATATTGGCAAAGCATCCGCTGGTTCTGCACTTCCTTCCATGAAATCCCATGGATCTATGTCTGACCTGGCAGCAAGGGCAATAACCTTGGCACTATCAATAACACTACCGCCGCCTACAGCCAGGACCATGTCCACTTTCTCCTTACGTGCCAGGTCAGCGGCTTTCTGAACATCCTCCACAACAGGATTGGGCTTAATACCGCCGTATTCTACATAGCTTACCCCTGCCTGACTGAGCTGGTTGAGTACCTTTACCAGGATATTATATTTCTTAACAGATCCCTGTCCATAAACTACTAATGCCCGCCGCCCGTAACGTGGTATCTGTTCATGAATTTTAAAGATAGCATTACTACCAAAATGTATTCTGACTGGGTTATACACAGAAAAATTTTCCATTGCCTCTATAATTTTCTAAAT
>JALWNS010000139.1:0-564 GCA_027083655.1 Bacteroidales bacterium
CATAGCTGTGAAAAGGACCTTATCTTGCACCTGCACACAAAAATATTAGTCGCATATTTTTCGCTTTTTCACAATAACATAAAAAATTACATCTTCCTGGCTCCCACACAAGACACTGCCGACAATGGTATGAAAATCTATACATACAAGCAGAGCAATGCCGTCCTTTATGGGCTGGAGGCCGGGATAAAAGTTAGTTTAACCAAGCAAATCACCACAAAAATCATCTACTCATACATCAAAACAAAGGATTCCATTGGCAATCCCTTACCGCTGATACCACAAAACAAAATAAAAGGATTTTTCACCCTCAACCTCCCTCATCTGAGTCATTTATCTAACGTAAGTTTTAACATTAGTCCTGTATATGCTTTTGCTTATCCTTATCCTGCTCCTGAGGAGCAACCATCTGATGCTTATTTCTTATTAAATTTGTCGCTTTCTGGTGTTTTAACTCTTAATTCTGGACAAAAAATCACAATTTTTATCAATGGATATAACTTGACTAACACAATTTATAATGACCACTTATCAACTCTGCATGATGCTAGTTCCTATGACATG
>JALWNS010000139.1:574-6493 GCA_027083655.1 Bacteroidales bacterium
GCTTCTTCGCCCAAAAGGTAACGTACAATGCCTTTGACTGCACGGTAACCATCTGCAATAGCACTAATAGCATCTGCCACACGGTTAACAGCATCTCCACCTGCGAAGATCTTAGGATCTGCTGTTTGTCCCCATTCATTAACAACAATACGGCCACGATTGAACTCAATCTTTTCGCGATAATTTTCCGGGAACAAGCTATAATCTGCATCCTGGCCAATAGCTGCTATCACTGTTGTACAAGGAATATCCTCCTCACTTCCTTCTATTGGCACTGGTTTTGGACGGCCACCTTGAGGATTAGGCACCATCTTGGTCTTGATATAACGCAGTGCCTTAACCTTACCTTGTTCATCACCTATAACCTTAAGCGGTAATCCCTGGGGCCATATCTGAACTCCTTCTGCTTCTGCATCTTCTATTTCTTCCCAATCTGCAGGCATATCTTGCTTACGGCGGCGGTATAACATAATCACTTCTGCACCCAGGCGGCGTGATACACGTGCCGCATCAATAGCAGTATTACCACCTCCAACTACTACTACACGGTCACCAACTTCGATTCGCTCACCTTCGTTTATCCTGCGCAGGAAGTGGATAGCACCCCATACACCCTTAAGGTCTTCGCCTTCTACTCCAAGCTTCCATGCATTCTGCAGGCCAACGCCTACAAACACTGCATCAAAATTGTTATATAAATCTTCGAATTTAACATCTTTTCCTATCTCTGTATTGAAGTGGAATTTCACGCCAACCTTCTCCATGTACTGGATCTGCTTATCAAGACTTTCTAATGGCAAACGGTACTTCGGAATACCATACATTGTCATACCGCCTGCCTTGGAATTACGTTCATATACTTCCACATCAAAGCCTCTCAGTGCCAAATAATAAGCAACAGTAAGACCTGCAGGCCCTGCACCAATAACGGCAACTTTCTTTCCATTCTTAGGTGCTATAGGTGGATTAACAATTTCTTTAATCTCGTCGGCATTAAGGGCACGTTCCGTTGCATAGCGTTTCAACCAACGAATTGCAACTGGTTCTCCACGCTTAGCAAGAGCACAGACTTCCTCACAACGACGTGTACAAACCTTACCACATGTTTCTGGAAGTGGGTTATTATCATAAATGATACGCAGGGAATCGTCATCTGCACCCCGTGCAATAGCGTTAATATATTCAGGGATGTGCATATGTTCTGGACATGCCTCTGTACACAGGCCACAACTCAAACAACGCTGAGCCTCAATACGTGCTTGTTCTTCCTCATAACCTAATACAACTTCTGCAAATGATTTAACTCGCTCTTGTGGATCAACCATTGGCATTGGAACGCGGTCATACTTATTAATTGAGTAATTGAGGTCATTGCTAACCCACGAACGCTTATCTTTACCATCTGGATTGCTTACACCAGGAGTCCAGAGAAAATCTTCTGGATTTGGACTAACAAAAATATAATCTGTAGTCAAGCTCAGAGATCCTGTAGGACATACATCTACACACAAACCACACCAGCAACAACGGCCATTATCTACACGCGGACGCAGACCACTATCTCCCTTTTTTGGCTCAACACCATCAAGGGGGATCATATCAATTGCCTTGTTCATACAAATCTCTGCACAGTTGCCACAACCAATACAATATTCTATATCATTATAATGAAGACCGCGATAACGTGCTGATGCAGGTACTTCTATCTGGGGAAACAAAAGAGTATGTGGCTTACGGCTCAGCTGGCTTAGACCTGTCAATGGGTTTACTACCCCTTTTATATTGAACAAACTCATCGTTTTACTGATTTTAGTTTACAAACATTTGTTTTGATTAACGTTCCATTTCTGGTGGACAAGTACCCAAACTATTCATGATAAGAGCGACATCTGCAATGTTCTGCCCTACCAGAATTTTCTCCAATAGTGTGATACCATGTACATACGCAGGCCCACGCACATGGATACGGCGTGGATGTTCTGAACCATCACTTACAACGTAATAACCAAACTCTCCACGGGCTGACTCTGTCTTAACATAAGCATCACCGCGGGGAAGCTTCCACTTATGCGGGTTTGGTATTTTGTTCCAAACAGGGCCATTATCTGGCATCTTATCCAATATTTGCCGAATAATATTTATTGATTGGCGTATCTCAAAACGGCGTACCAAAGCACGGGCCCAAACATCGCTTGTGTTATACATATCAGGTACTTCAAACTCTACCTGGTCATAAAATTCATAAGGTTCATCTATTCGAACATCGCTTTTTATACCTGCGCCACGAAGTGGAGGTCCAACCACACCCCATTCTATAGCCTTCTCAGGTGGGATATAACCAACACCCTGTGTACGTTTCTGGAAAACGGCATTGTCAAACATCACGCGGTCGTAATCATCTAATCTTTTCTCAAGGTAATCCATAACCTTTGCAACACGTGACTTAAAGCCTTTGGGCAGGTCACGGCGTACACCTCCTGGCCAGATATACATGTGGTAAACACGGCCACCTGTCAACTCTTCGAACAAATCTAGCACATAGTTACGGTCACCCACAGACCATTGACCAATAGTATAAAGACCAGCAGAGCCAGATTGTCCGCCATACCATAGCAAATATGACTGAATACGGGCTAGCTCCAGAACTAGCATTCTTATCCAGCGTGCTTTCTCTGGCACTTCTCGTCCTTCTATTTCCTCCACACCACGTGCGTAATTTTCCTCATTAGGATCTGGCTCTGGAACACAAATACGGCAAACAATTGTAAAGCTCTGTAGCCAATTGCGGCGTTCCATTAATTTTTCAAAGCCGCGGTGCAAATAACCGATATGTGTTTCGGCTTTGACTATTGTATCACCCTGGACTTCTAGCTTGACCATCATGTTACCTGTTATACCAGGGTGCTGTGGTCCTAGATATATTGTTGTTGTCTTTTCCTTTCTCATCGTGAATATTTCTTTGCAAATTCCGGTATTTCTTCTCCTGTGCGTTTAGCAATAGTTTCGCGGACATCCTGTGCATCTTCACGTCCGCTACGGAAAGTATAGTTTTGCATTACATACTGTAATGTATCAAAATCACGACGCATTGGGGGCAGGTCGTCCCAATCTTCTAGTATTAACTCATGGCGACCTACTAAACCTTCGAATTGAATACCAAACATCTCGCGCAACTCGCGCTCATAGGTATTGGCTTGGGGCCAAATGTAGTCAATGTTTGGAGCTACAGGATTTAGCCTATCAACATCAACTTTGATGAGCACATTGACCTTTTCCTGTGGATGCCAAAGAATATAAACCAGCTCAAAACGGTTCTCCTCTATCCAATCTACACAAGAAATATGAGACAAGTGTAGAAAGCCCATTTTTTCCTTTAAAAACAACAGTACACTCTCAATATTATTTGTATTTGTCCTTAGCTCTACCCTGCGCTGGCGGCGTACTTTAGCATCAATAATATCATCCTTAAAGTGCTCCTTTACTACATTGACTACAGTATTTTCATATATTAAATCAGCCATTTTTCTTTGGTTTTTGTTGGTTAAAAAGACTTGTAAACTACCAGTTATAATCTGGCATCTTCCAGTTCTTGATTAGTTTTTGCTGATTTTGGCGGTACCACTCCAGGTTTTCTTTATAATGTTTCCATCCATTCGCTTCTCCTTTACCAATTAGTTCCTGGAGCTTGGCAAAACCTGCTAATACTGCCTCAGGACGGGGCATACAACCATTAATATAAACATCAACTGGTAAATACAAATCTAGCTGTTTAATGGTATTGTATGAATCCCAGTACATACCGCCATTTATGGTACAAGAACCGAATCCTATAACATATTTAGGATCCTGCATCTGCTCATACGAACGGATAACGCGCTTGAGGGTCTTTACCGACAGATAACCTGTAATCAATAGCACATCTGCCTGGCGTGGCGTTGCCGCTCCCCTGACACTAAAACGCTCTGCATCATAACGTGAAGTCATTGTCGGTGGAATCTCTATAGCGCCACATCCAGTTCCATAAGCCAATACCCACAGTGAGTTTTTGCGCGCAAAGTTTTTTATAAACTCAACTATTTTTGAGCTTTCTCGGTCATTTAATACGTAGTTCATAGCTTTTCTTTTTTGTTTTAGCCAATCTGGCTAATTAAACAGTAGCGATTAACAGACCTATAACGGCAAAAATAAGAGGCCATCTCCACAGTGACCAGATAGCCTGCTCCGTCCTATACCGTGGATTGACAGTACTCCACAATACAGGTATCATATACAAAGCTAGGGTCTTTATTATCATCCATAGCCAGCTTGTTGCTCCTCCAAGAAAAACATCTACTATCAACGCTAACTTCGCAAACATAAAAATACTTCCTGAGCTCATCATCAAACCCATATATTTTCCACCAAACTCGGAAGCCGGTCCTGAAGCCAGCTCTGATGGTGCTACTACTATATCATATGGAGAATAACGGAACATTGCAGGTAAAACCAATAACGCTGCAATGAAAGCAAAAGGTTGCTCAAAAGCAATCCATGTATGATGCTGCTGTTGCCATGCTACTAAATCTGTCAAGGATGTTGTCTTGTATTGTATCATAACTGCTATTAAAGCTATAACCCATGGCAACTCGAAACCTACCAACTGGGACAAACCACGGGTTACACCTATTGCTGAGTTTGGATTACCTGTCTGGCCTGCACCTAATGCAAAACCCAAAGACCCAAACACCATTAAATACAAAAGCAAGATTATATCTCCCTTAAATGTAAAATTTGCCCAAAAATCACTATTATAAACAATCGGTATAAACAATAATGTCGAAACACCCATTGCCATCATCCACAATGGTGCCAAATGCTGCATAATCCCATGGTGGATATTAGATTCCTTGAACCACAGCTTCATAACATCCAAAAAATTCTGATATACAGGAGGTCCATAACGGTTTTGTATACGGGCTATAACTTTACGCCTGATACCCATATAAAACAAACCAGATATGAAAGCTATTAATATCGTTAGCAAAACTGCACCTAATGTTTGCCAGAATGTCATTTTTCTAAAGTTTTATGTTAAAAAATCTGTTTTGCAAGCATAAGTAAAATAGCAAAGAAGATTATCACATATAATGCATAAGTCTGTGCATTACCAGTATAGAAGCGGCGTACAAACTGGAAAAAGTCCTCCACGCCGCGGCCAATAGCATTATATATACGTGTCATAGACACCTTAAACACAGGGGCAATTGCTCTCTCAAACGGCTTGAAGAAATCAAGTGCAAAATGATAGTTATCATCCTCTGATGGAGGCTCACCAGCTGTATGGATATCCTTTGTAGAGACATAACGAGTCCCTTTACGGTTTACCAAGGTAATTACTATCAAGAAGACTACGAATGTAGCTCCCAAAGCTAATGAAACAAGTGTCAAATCAACCTTATCGCCCCAACTGTTTGTCAGGATAGACATGTGGTAAGTTATGTCAGTAAAACCAAGTGCCTCCATACTTTTGGCTATTGGCTCGAAAACAAAGCCCGGTAAAGTTCCTGCTATAACAAGGAACAATGCCATTAACAACATTGGTATTGTCATCAATGCAGGAGCCTCCTTAACATCTTTATAATCATCTTCTTCCTGGCCTAAAAACAAACCAAAAAGTATTCTGTATGAATACAAAAAGGCCGCCGTACTAGATAAAAACAAAAGAATTACCAACCAAACCTGTCCATCTGTTATCATTGACTCATAAAGCATCCACTTACCTACAAAACCCGCAATTGGAGGGATGCCTGCCAGTGCTATCACTGCTATCAATGCAGACAGGAATGTATAAGGCATCTTACGGATCAGTGCCCTTAGCTCAGAAAACTTTGTTGTCCCTGCCTGGCGCTCAACAGCTCCTACTGCCATAAACAAAGTAGC
>JALWNS010000140.1:0-2303 GCA_027083655.1 Bacteroidales bacterium
ATGTAGTGTTGGATAATGCAGATGAGTTCCTGAAAATAGAAATGTTTGGTTTTACGGAGAGTTTTAATATCTCGGTGTCGGCAGCTATTATTCTTCATTATCTGACTGCCAAGCTGCGTGCGTCTGACCTGCCTTGGCGACTGGCCCCGGAGGAGAAGCAGCAAATAATCCTACAATGGCTAATGCGTAGCATTAAAAATCCACAAGCTATTCTTAAACGTCTTGAGAATGAAGCAGAAGAAGAACATAACTGACTTTTTCAAGGTCTTCCGTCCAGATCAGCGTAGCCGCAATAAAGCGCCAATTTACGAAGAAAGTGTACAAGCCGGCTTCCCGTCTCCGGCAGAGGACTACCTGGAAGGCACACTGGATCTGAACGAGCTGTTTATCCATCGCCCCAGTTCGACATATATTGTCCGTGTGGCGGGCGATTCGATGATAGAAGCAGGTATATACGAAGGTGATTTGCTCGTTGTGGACCGTTCCCTTGACCCAAAGAACAATGATATTGTTATTGCTGAGCTGGATGGCGAGTTTACTGTAAAGCGTTTTATTCGCAAGGACGACCACACCATTGTCCTCGAACCGGCCAATATCAATTATAAGCCTATAATTGTGACAGATGAGCAACAACTGCTCATCTGGGGTGTGGTCGTCGGTGTGTTGCGCAAGCTTAGGTAATTTTGCCCGTAAGTTTCTCTATGGTGACAGTGGATAGCATAGGATGAAAAGAAGATAAAGTGAAGGGTAATTTAGCTAAAATACACTTAAAGCTAAGGAAAAAAGATAATGTACATTAATCTCAAGCATTGCAGGATTTAGTATGGTTATAACAGTCTGGAAAGAAAGACAAATCCCAAGTTTAGTAGTGATTGGTGATTGCAACAAAAAAAGCGGAACCCGGAGGGTTCCGCTTTTTTTGCTATTGGATAAAATGATTTTAATCGTTCATAGTTGTGTATTTTTCGTAATTATCAAAAACCTCCCATACTTTTGACTTATAAATGTTGCGGTCGTGGCGTGGACATTCGTCTGCTCCGAGAATATACTGCAATGTATAAGCTACATCACGCAAGAAAGAATATGCACGTTCATAACCTTCACCCATATTTATATAAACCATTTCACCGTCTTTAATATAGCCACGGTGTAAAGCTTCGAAAAATCCCAAAAGTCCGACTGCAGAAGCAGGCCCTATACGCATTGTTTTCTCATAAGCTACCAAACGAGCAATGTCTACTGCAATTTCTTCACGTACAGAGAAGATTTCGCCACCGGAGTTTTTAACCAGGCGGGCCATGAATGGATAAAGCACAGGATTACCAGTAGCAAGTGTAGGTACAATTGCCTTTGGATTTTCGTAGACAGGATAATCATTTTCCCAGCCTTCGGGGAAGCCAGCTGCTTTAGCTTTTTCCCATGCTTCTGCCTGTGGTGCGCATTTATTGCCCTGGCACAGTAACATGCGAGGCATCTTACCCAGAATATCACCGAAGTCGTGGAATGCTTTCTCCATAGCAAATGGGCTAGTTCCACCACTGATTGCCTGGATATACACGTCTGGTGTCCGTCCTAGCTGGCGGACTATCTCAAAAGCTTGGGTTTTCTTTGCTTCGAGACGCAGAGGATCCAGGTTACCACCACTAATCAAAATGCCATATCGCTGTGCATATTCTTTAGCAACGCGTTTGGCTTTACCGTAGTCACCACGTACAATACACACCTTTTGTCCAAGAGCTCCGATATGCGCAGCATTTTCATCCAGGGCATCTTCTGGCATGAAAACAGTTAGAGAAATACCTGCTTTTGCAAGGTAATAAGCAAAAGCAGTTGCTGTATTACCAGTAGATGCAACAACGTATTCCTTGATGCCATGCTCCTTGAGTACACTGGCTGCGAGTGAAGCTCCTTTGTCTTTGAATGTATGGGTGGCAGGGCTAAGGTCATTACGATTTACAAATACCTGTATATTGAGTCCGTATTTCCTTTGGGCAAAGTCCTCGAATATCTCCCAACGTTGAATGGGACTAACGCCTTCGCCTTCGGAAACAATATTTTTCCGGTCATTCAATGGCAGGAAATCAAAGTAATGCCACAAGCTCTTAGGTTCTTCGGGAGAATTAATTAATTCATTGATCTTTTCTTTTTCTGTGTGATAGACTGTGTAAATCTTGTTATCACCACATTTAGGACATTTCTGTCCATGCGCAAACCACTGTTCAAATCCATCAATTTCATGTCCGCATGAACGGCAAACAAAATGAAATTTTTTACCCATTGTTATTCAAGTTTTTGTTCTCGTA
>JALWNS010000140.1:2313-6430 GCA_027083655.1 Bacteroidales bacterium
TAATTTCAACCAAAAGTATTAAATAATTTTAAATTTAAAAAGCAAATTATTCTAAAGCATAAATGCAGGAAATTCTAATTGTCAGTCATTCATGAGAAAACCACTTCGTACAATAAAGTATGGGTTAAGCAAATCCTCCTTGTTGTACGTGAGCTCTTGCCCGTCAGGATATACAACAACGGTGCCTCCGGTGTACTTGACAATAGCATGTCCTGCTCCTGTATCCCATTCCATTGTTGGGCCAAAACGGGGATATTCGTGCGCTACACCTTCGGCTACGAGGCAGAATTTGAGCGAGCTACCAATGCTTACGATTCTGTGGCTATCACACTGAGCAGCTTTCTGGTCGATATAAGCTTTTGTTTCCTCGTTCATGTGTGAGCGGCTAGCAACAATGACATAGCCACCTTCGGGAAAAGTAGAAGGCAATTTAACGCTCTTGTCCATCAGAGACTCTAATGATTCTACAGCGTCATTGATGCCTGTTGCTTTGTAGCTTCCAGTTTCTTCGCTAGCAAAATAAAGTTCTTTTTTCACAGGAACGTATATGACGCCCATAACGGGCAGCCTATTCTTTATAAGGGCAATGTTTACAGTAAATTCACCGTTCCGTTTGATAAATTCCTTTGTGCCGTCTAGAGGATCAACGAGCCAGAAAACATCCCATTTATTGCGTTGTTCGTACGGTATATTTTTACCTTCCTCGCTAAGGATAGGCAGGTTTGTTATTTCCAAACCAGTAGCTATAGTTTCGTGTGACAAACGGTCAGCCAGGGTTAGAGGCGTGTTATCTGCCTTTGTCTCTATCCCGAAGTCAGTGCTATTGTAAACATTACATATTTGTTGTCCTGCTTTTATAGCTGCGTTGATAGCAATGAGTAATAATTGCCTGTTGTCCATGTGATTTTATTTTTTCTTGATTTTACGTAAATAGAATTTTTTGCCGTGGAAGTCAGTTTCAATAAGCTCTCCTTTATCAACTAAATCTAGTACACGTGCCCATGGGATATTATGCTTGAGTAAAAACTTATCAAGTGCATCAAAACTCATGGGATGTACAGAAGTAATTGCCATAATTTCCTCTATAGGATCTTTTGATGCTCCAAAATCGCCCGGATCTGTACCGGTAAGAAGCTCGACATTGTCAAGATATTTCTTAAATTCCTGGTAGGCGTAGTTAATTGTCTGCTCGTCTGCAGGTTCAATATTTTCTGCTGGAGGGCGTGTGGGTACGCCAATGTATGCCGTGTGCGGTCCTACTTGACCAACAAAGCGGGCTATACCCTGGATTTCTACGGGCATATCATTACGTCCCCTGACCAGCATTGTTTCTGTGTAAAGAATGCCTTGATATTGGGCAGCAAAGCTAAGTATGCCATTGAGCACATCATTAAGCTCCAGATCTTTGTATGGCTTGTCAACACGTCGCCAAACCTCCTCGCTAACAGCATCTACTTTAAGGCTGACAAGGTCAGCGCGTGCAAGGTCAGCGGCTGCTTCTTTGTCCCACAGTAATGATGCGTTGGATATAACGGCTACAGGATAACCTAGTTTTTTTAGACCATCAATGAGTTTGCCCAGGTTTTTGTCCAGCAATGGTTCACCGTCTGGGACAATGCTTATGTAGTCAATGTGTTCATTTTCCTTCTTCAGTTTGTCAACGGCTTGTCTTGCTTGTTCTAAAATTTCTTCTGGGTTGTAGAATACTTCCCTTTTGGATTGTATTCTGATAGATACGCCTATTTGACAGTACACACAACCATAAGAGCAAATTTTCGGAGGTATATTGTTGATACCAAGGCTACGGCCAAGGCGACGTGAAGGTACTGGTCCAAAAATTACGTTTTCCATGACGCAAATTTATTTGTACTGGTTTATAAATGAGATGATTAGATTTTCTAATTCAGTGAATCTATTAAGGGGAAGTTTGTCTGCCCTGTCGTAAATGTTATGATATTCTTTGTACCCGCCACGTGTGTATATAAAAATTGCGTTTACACCTGCCTGGGTAAATGGATAGTGATCGCTATTAGGAGCATTTGACCTGACTGCAATCTCCGGTAAGTAGTTGTTTTGTTGGTTGATTTGTCTAAGCAGGTTAACGATCTGGGGATTTGTTTTTCCATTAACAATGGTGATGCCTTTGTCTCCACTACCTACCATGTCCAGGTTGATAACGAGTTTGACTTTGTCAAGGTCTACAGGCGAATTCTCTACAAAGTAAGTTGATCCCAACAGACCCATTTCTTCCCCGCTAAAAAGGGCAAAAATAAGGGTATAGTGAGGTATTGTTTTTCGCGATGCAAAGCTACGGGCAATGTCCATGACCATTGCAGTACCAGAGGCATTATCATTAGCTCCGGGGAAGTACACTTGACCTAGACGGCCAAGATGATCATAATGTGCAGTGATAAGTATCATTGTATCTGTTTGGCCTTTGATATAACCTAAAATATTCTGTGTTTCGAATTGCTTTTCTTGTGAACGGATAGAAATCCACAGTTTCTCGGCTACGACCGGATAAGCGTCATGCTTCATGTAAATGAGAGGGTAGAATTTGTGGTTGGATCGGGGATAGAAGTAAAAATTATCCTTAAGTATTATCACACCTGCTGCTTGCATACGGTTGCTGCGGATAGCTTTGTAAATTTCTGCTTTATCTTTCTTTAATTTTTCTATGTTTTTGTAATCTACAACAACAAAGAAGCTATCGCGGTCTTTGCGACGGGCGAAACTCTTCCAATGTTTGGGATTACGCAATTTGTAAATGTAGTAATAACCTGCCATAGATGGAGCATCACCTTCGACGATATATTGGCTTCCAAGGTCTATCTTATGTCCATCAATATACAGGTACACAGAGTCTGTTATACAGTTTTTGGTCAAAGTGAATTCTTGAAGATAGCCAGGAACTAACGGCTGTATATTATACTTTTTGAATTCTTGCACTATATACTGGGCTGCTTGTTTATCAGCACCTGTGCAATAGGCCCGGCCCTGTAAAGCGGGCGAACTCAATGTTTTGATAATTTGCTGTGCATATTGTAGATCTTGTGCGCTAAGGATAGCTGGTATTAACAGCAAGAATAAGACTAACTTTTTCATGGCCTCATAGTTTTTCGTTTTTTAACCAACAATGACTTTGTAAAAGTCGTCAAAGCATAAGTATTTGTTTGCTATATCTATAACAGTTTGATTATTAATAGATTTTACGGTGTTAGCCAATTTGATAATATTACTCTCGTCCCTGTCGGTGGCATAAAGGTAGCTAAGGTACCGTCCCAGGGCATAAGTACCATCAGTAAGCTTGTAAATTTCTGCCATTAGAAGGTTCTTGGCAGTTGCAAGCTCTTCGTCAGTTAGACCTTGTTTTTTTAGCTTAGTAATTTCATTTTTTATTTCTTCGATTACAATGTCTTTGTTTTCTTTTCTAACAGATGCTTCGATTGTTAGATGGCTTGCTTTGATATTACTCTCAGTGTATGCCCATATACCATAAGTCAGGCCTTTTTCTTCGCGAATATTAGCCATTAGCCTCGAGCCAAAATAGCCCCCTAAGGCATATACGACAAAAAAGAGTTTGAAATAATCTTCATGGTAATGATCAATAATTCTATTGCCTATCATTATTGCACTTTGCAAAGAGTCTGGTTTTTCTTTATAAATATATTTGTCCGTAGATGGATGCATTGGTTTATCTGTAAACTCAGTCCTCTGTCCTCCAGGTATTTGTGTTAAATATTTATTAATGAGCTCGATATCTTTATCTTTCAAATCTCCTGCGCCTACGAGTGTAAGATTATTTCTATTAAAAGCTTTTCTATGATAGATTATTAAGTCCTCCCTAACTACATTGTCATAATCTTCTGGTAATGCGTATTGACCATAAGGATGATCAAAACCAAAAATAGCTTCGTGAAAAAGATTGCGTGCTATTGTTTCAGCTTCTTCTAGCTCTATAAGGTAATCTTGTTTTCTGTTGGCAAGGTTTATCTGCAACTCATTCCCAGGGAAGGAAGGTTGGGTAATCATATCCTTTATTAAGTCAAGGACTGGTTCGAGGTGTTTTTTTGACAATACCAAAGAAATTCTGCTATGATGGTCTCCTGTACCAGTT